>NZ_PTQW01000018.1 GCF_004343725.1 Treponema sp. J25 | reverse complement strand
ATGCCCGGGAGAAATCGACGTGGGCGACCCAGTCTTCGTGGATGAAGGAGGTGACCAGTTGCTCCATGAAGCGCTGGTTAGAGAAGAGGGCCTTGTAGCCGCGGTCGTGGTGGTCTGGCATAGGAAAACCATAGCACAGGGAGTGTGGGAAGGCAAGGATGGGAGGGGAAATCGGGTGCGGAGGGGTGGCGTGGAGAGGGGGCCCAAAAACCTGCCGGGGTGGCTTAGAGGACGCCAGAACCGGGTAAGGTTGGCTATGGGGGGCCCTGAGAAGGGCCCCGCCGTGGGTGGTCCCGGAGTGGGGGGAGCGCCTGATCGCCTGAGCCGTGGGGGCTGGGGGCGTGGGCCGGGCGGGACGCCCGGCCCGGGAGGGGCTGTGGAAGCGGCGAAGGAAGCAGGCGCGAGGGGGGAGCCGCGGCGGCCGAGGCGACGGGTTGGTGCAGGCTGAGCTGTGAGAGGAGGCGGTGCGGTGCTCCCCCTCGGGATACACTATTCAGCTACGATGCTTCCCGGTTTTAAGAGGGCCGCGTTCAATGCGCCACAGCGAATGCCCTCTTGCAGGGCTTCCTCGAGGGAGGCTCCCGCAGCAAGGGCTGAGGCTATTCCGGCGGTAAAGGCATCGCCGCATCCCGTGGTGTTTACGGGGAGCACCGGCTCGATGTTTTGTTCTATGAACTTGCCCCGCTCAAAGGCCCAGACTGACTGGGAGCCTCGGGTAAGGATAATCTGGCAGCCATAGGTTTTCTGGATTTCCAGAGCCGTTTCCTGGACCAGGGCTGCTAGGGGAGCTTGAGAGGCTTCTTTGGAATTTTCGCTTGAGGAAGAAGTCGCTGTTGTATGGTGGGCGGTCCTGTCAGGAAGAAAGGTTCCTACAAATTCGTCAAAGTTGGGTTTGATGACATGAGGGTGATAGGGAAGGCATCGCAATAGGTCCTCGCCTCGAATATCCAGAATAATCTGCATCCCCTGTTCGCGGGCCCTTTGCACCATGAAGGGAAAGATATCTGCCGAAAAGCCCCGGGCCTTGGTCCCTGAGATGATGAGGGTCGGTACGGCGGACTTTTGTTTGTGGGTTTCTGTGTGGTGAGAGGATGGGGCAAAATCGGTGGCTAAAATCTCAAGGAAGCGGGTTTTGATGTTTTCTTCTGTGTCGGGGGCCACCGCTTCAGATTCTTCTACCAGTTCGGTTACCGTATGGGTGCTTTCTTCAATCAGGGTGTAGCAAAAGCGGATGGGGCTGTTGCTTTCTACCCACCGGACATCAAGGTGATCCTGTTCGCAGAGTTCCAGGAACAGGGGACGTAGACTGCCCCCAAGCTGGGTAAGATGCACTACCGATTGGCCAAGCTGCTTAAGAACCCGGCTTACGTTTACCCCTTTGCCCGAGGCATCGAGGCGGTGAGTGGCGGTTCGATTAACCCGGTCTGGCTGGATGCGGGAGAACCGGAGGGTTTTCTGAAGGGTTGGGTTAAGGCACACCGATAAAAAAGAGGCCATACACACAAGAGTATGCCAGGGCTTTCCCCTGGTGGCAAGGGGGCGTATGTTAAAAGCCCTTTAACACAGGACTATGCCTTCACCCTCACCAACACCTCGTCTAACCCACTATAAAAAAACTCGAGTCTAGATGAAGCTTTTGCAAGATACTCCCCATGAAGAGGCTTAATCCGAAAAGGAAATAGGCCTGGGTTTTCGATAATTTCTTTTAAAGGGATGGGCCCATTACCCTTAGAACGCAGAAAGGCCTCGATGAGCCAGGCGACAAGACGCGGATCTTCTACCGTTTGAGAAGTCCCACCGGTGTATATCCCGATTTTCTCTGTATCCTGTAAGACGCCCCAATCAACGAAAGAACGAAGCACCCGGCGAGTTGCCTTTGAAACGCTTTCCCGTTCTCCATAGAGTTCACGAAGGCGT
The DNA here is from genome assembly GCF_004343725.1 of Treponema sp. J25. Classification (NCBI taxonomy): domain Bacteria; kingdom Pseudomonadati; phylum Spirochaetota; class Spirochaetia; order Treponematales; family Treponemataceae; genus Treponema; species Treponema sp. J25. The sequence goes on along the minus strand of NZ_PTQW01000018.1, from coordinate 88,047 downwards.
CGCTGAATCTGAGATGCCGTAGCATTGCCCTGCAGTCGCAGTAACCGGCCCGTTTGGGTGGCCACCGCTGTCCAGAAGGGGTACACGGCCATCATCATGCCCCAATGAACGATCAGGCTGGTCTCACCAAAACAAATTCCTTCTGGTGGTTGAGCTAAAAACTGCAGTCCCTCCGTGCGCAGGGCCCGAATTTCAGGGATCGGATTGACCCACACCATTTGGAGTATACTGATCACCTTATCCCGATTGCAGCGTTTTGCCTGACTTCCAACAGATAATTGATCCTTTAATAGTTCCTGTAAGGTCCCATGAATGTCTTTTTCATTGTTTCCTGCCAGAATTAAATGAGCGGTCCGTTCAAGCCATTCCAAACGCACCCGTTGATTAAGACCTAAGCGGTTTTTATTTAGCGTCACTCAGCGCTCCTTTCAATTTTAATGAAGGGCACAATAAGCTCTTCAATAGAAATTCCCCCATGGCTTACCGTATGGTTCTGTTCCGGGATAAAAGCCCGCCGGGAAGGGGCTAGTAAGGGGTAGTAGTTCTCAGGCAGTCCGATTGGATCCCATTCAATTGTTTCAGGAAACTGTTCTTTTACTTGTCTTCGAAGTATCGCCTCTGGATAGATCCGGACCCGTTCTCCCCGCTGGTCCGCCACCATCCCCTCTGTGGGGCGACCCATGCCTTTCGCCTCCACATTTCCATGATCCGAAGTCAGATACACCTGGAACCCCTGGTGTAAAAGCGCATCCAGGAGGGAGAGAAGATAAGGCTGACGAGCCCAAAGCCGCACCTGACTGTGCATACCGGCAGTACCGAGTTCTATGCCATGCATGATTTTGTCAATCTTATCCACCACGAGGGCGGCAACCTGCACTTTGGGGTGGGAAAGCGCTTCCCCTATGGTCGCACTATCTCCATCTCCCACACCTTTGAGATAGATCACCTCATTATCCACAAGTCCCTGTTCTTCCCAGAACCTGGTCCACAAGGCAGGTTCTTTATGGGTGCTCTGGATGCTATCCGGAAAGAAGAGCGGCGCCTTACCCGCAAAAAGGGCTTGCCGCGACACCGAAGTTAAGGTGGGGATCCAGGCAAAAACCGCCTGTTCGCGAAAACGCAAGGTCGGAACCTTTGCAACAAGTTCGTTTCGAAGAATTACCCACTGGTCCAGGGCAAGTCCGTCAATGACGACCAATGCAATTTTAGCGGTCTGTTTGGATAAGAACCGGGGAATATGGTGGACCATGACCGGCGGGTCCGGCGGCAACTGGTGCAAAGCCGCATATCGGCGCTGAATCCACTGCTCAAATCTTGTATCTACCTGCTGAATTAATTCCTGAATTCGGTTCTGAAGGCCCACCGGCAAACTGAGAGTTTCATGGCGCAGCACCTGGAATTCTGCCCAAGCATGGGCAAAGGAAAACCAGGCAGAATATGGTGCCTTTTCCTCAGGGAGTGTAGCTTCCAGACTATCTATCAATTTTTCTAAACGGCGAGTCCTTTGTTCAGGACATCCTGTTTTTATCCCAATGTACCACCAATTGTTGCCTGAGATCCCTACCTCCGCCTTGGGTATGGCCTGTAACATGCCTTCGGCAAACAGCTTTTCGATATAGCCCCGAATATCGTCGTGCTCAAAGGGTAACTCCATAGGCCCCTGAATAGCGACTTTATAGTGTGGCTCCTTTTCCAAAACCGATGCGGATTCCCGCATGGCAACCCTGTTAATAAAAAATGACCACCGTTCTTGCAGGAAAGCCAAAAAGGCTTCCCGATCAGGAACGATGATATCCAGGGGCCAATCTTTGAACACCTGATTTTGACGAAGCAATAGAATCAATCGTTGTTCAATCTCTGCAGGAATCTTTTGTTGATAATAATGGCGGCGCAATAAAACCCGTAACAGTTCTGAAGGCTGTTTGATAAGCTCGGGGGCAATTTCAAACACATGGCGGAGAATAAAATCTTTAGTAGCGTTATCTCCCAATTGCCCCGGCGCATGAAGTTCCTGGGCCGCAAAGAGGACATCAAAATAGCCCCGATCCAGGCTGGCCACCACGGGATAACTTAAATGAGGAAAAATCGTTCCAAGAGAAAATGAGAGTTTACGCCCTGCCTGTAAAAGGTCATAGGGTAAATGATGTAAATCGCTTTCCTGGGATCGCAGGATCACCACCAGATTGGTCGTTTCGCCCAGGTCCCAATGGGAGCGGAATTTCGATTCATAGGCATACCGAAAAGCGATGGGGTCCTCAAAAGGGATTAATGCAAAACCGCGGCGTTGAATATCCTCCAAGATCCCTTCTTCCAGAAGAAGCCCATCGGGATCAGCAACCAGAGTGAGCTTAGCAACCTGAGGCGTAAACTCTTTAAGAATCACATCACGCCAGCTTTTCACAGCTCTCCCCTTCTATCCGAATCACCATCAACGGTTCTATGTTGGGTATCACCTGCGCCTTTTGGGCCAGATATTCCAGAAGACGCTGTTCCTCCTGGGTCAGGAGCTTTAAACGATGGTCCCGTACCTGCGGAAGCCCAATGCGCTCGATTGTTTTGCGACGGGCCGAAAGGGCATAGCGGACCTTTTCTCGTTCCTGATCTATGCGGCGTTGATAGTCCGTCATGATTTCTGCATACAGAGGTTTCCCCTGCTCCTCCGCGATAGCCCATAGTTTTGCAAAAACATCTTCCGAGAACGGGACTGTTCCCTGGATAGGCACCGGCCCCTGGAGGAGGCGATCCCAGATATAGCGGGCGGTGGGAATATAGACTGCCCCCTGGTCTGTTAAAAAGAGGGGCATCATGCGGCGAAAATGATTTTGTTCTGCGGAATGCTCTGTGAAAACAGCATTTTCGGATGAGGCTTGTTCAGTTTGCCAAGGTTTTACCGTGATTTCCCACAGGGACCAAAGACCCCGTACCTCTTTGGCCAGATCGGGCATCGCGATAATCGGTATAGGCTGGCCCGGGATAAACCGAGGGATATGCCTGACCAGGTTTTGCACCTTCGGTTCTTCCAGGGTAATTTGATGGGCCGCAGGGATGCGCTCCGCATGCTCTCGGGTAAACACCCTGTGGGTCCATGTTTCGCCATCGGGCCAGGAAAGATGCCAGGCCGATCCTTTTTTCTCGGCCTTTCCCCCGTGAGAGGCGAGGTATCCCAGGATCATTCGTTCAATCCAGTAGGGCAGTGGATGGGTCAGAAGCCGTTGCGCGGTGCCCACTTCCAATGGTGGGGCTTTTCCGAGGACCGCTCCCATGGTCCGGGATTTGCGGACCTGTTCTTGCAGACGGGAAACCACCGTTTCCACCGATTCTGGAATCTCTGCTGGATTGAGGATCGCTCTGACATACATCTCATCAAAGAGGGGCCCCGCCTGGGCTGAGTCGAGTACATCACTGGTTTTATCCACCCCAAACTCTTCCAGGATTACCGCCAGTTTTTGTTCCAGCACTTCGAGCACCCGGTATTCCACCGAATCCTGGAACACAAAATTAATCGCCCGGACCGGTTTGGTTTGCCCAATGCGGTCCACCCGGCCGATCCGTTGTTCAAGGCGCATGGGGTTCCATGGTATATCGTAGTTGATCACCACATGGCAAAATTGCAGGTTCAACCCTTCCCCACCGGCTTCGGTGGAAATGAGGATCCGCACCTCGCCGGCAAAGGCTTCCTGAACCCGTTTGCGCTCATCCATATCCATAAAACCATTGAGGCAGGCCACCGAAAAGCCCCGGTCGCTGAGAAACTGTCTGAGCATTTCCTGGGTGGGAACAAACTCGGTAAACACTAGGACCTTGAGTTCCGGCTCGCCCTCTTCGGATTGCAGGCGATAGATCCATTCAATCAACGCCTCTGCCTTGGCATCGGGGCTGACTTGTTCGCAGCGCTCAGCCAGTTCCAGAAGCATCTGGATTTCGGCCCGTTCATTTCTCAATGCCCTGATCCGGCTCTGTAGTACGATTTCTGCCTGCTCTTGCCCATCCAACTCTGCCCATTCTTCTGCATCGCCAAGGGGAAACAAACTCAACTGTTCCTCCGGTTCGGTCAGTACCTGGAGCCTTTTTTCAAGGGCGGTGCGAATAGCCCGGGTACTGGACACGACCAGTCGTTGCATCAGGCACATCAAAAAGCCGATATAGTTTCGCTTTTCTTTAACCGCTTGGTTGTAGCCTTCCCGCACATAGGAAGTGACGGCTTCATAGAGGGCTTGTTGTTCCTGGTGTCGGGTTTCCCAGGCAATCGGTGCGAGCTGGGTGCGACGCGGCTTAAACAGGGGCTTGCCATTCGCATCCACGGCGGCGCGCTTTTCCGTGCGAATCACATAGGGCTGAATCCGCTCGCTGGTCACACTCTCCGGATCGGGGAATTCCCGCTCATCCAAAAGCGACATGAGCCTGTGAAAGGCATCGGACTTACCCTGGTGGGGTGTGGCGGACAAGAGCAACACATAGGGCGCCGCCTCTGCGAGGCCCTGACCCAATTTAAAGCGGGCTACCTGGTCGGTACTGCCCCCCAGCCGGTGGGCTTCGTCTACGATCACCAGGTCCCAGCCCGCGGCGATGAGATCTTCGAAGCGGTCCTGATTGTAGGCATCAATCTGGGCATCGCTCCAACCGCGACGCCGTTCCAGGGGCTTTACCGCATCCATGGGGACCACCACCTGGGGAAACAAGGCCCAGGCATTGCCGTAACAGGCTTCCCCTGTCTGTGGGCGGTTTTTTTCTTCACCCTGTGGTGGGGGGAGAATCCGCTTTAAAGTTCCGATATCTTCGGGTAACACCAATCGGAAGGTTTCTCCAAAGTGAAAGCGCATTTCGCTTACCCATTGGTTTACAAGCCCCTTTGGGGCAATGACTAGGGTACGCTTCACCAGGCCCCGCAGTTTCAGTTCCCGCATAATCAACCCCGCCTCGATGGTCTTTCCAAGACCCACCTCGTCGGCCAACAGATACCGCACCTGGTTGCCTGAAACTGCCCGCCATAGGGCGTAGAGTTGATGCGGCAGGGGAATCACCGAAGCTTCCAGGGGGGCAAGGAGCACATCCTGAGTTAAGGCATCGGCGATGCGGGCCGCCGTGGCCACATAACTAATATAGTCGGGAGAACAGAACGGCGCTTTTTCCAGGGGCTCCAATTTTGACGCGGGAAGCTGGATTACGCGGTTGCTTTCGGGGATCCACACCCAGCACACCGTTTCTCCCCACAGGGTGTGGCTTTCCATGACAAGACAGGGTTGCCTATGGTCGGGGCTGTAGCGCCAAAGGGAAGACATGCGTTAATTATACTCCACCTATTACCTGCTGAATTTGGACTACAGAGGTAATTCTTGTCTGAATTTCATTATAAACAGCTATATTAACACCTTCGGCTACCTCTAAAGACACAATCAAACCATAAGCTATAGGACTTTGAATTTTCCCAGCATCTTCTCGGCAATTCACTTTGATCTCTATGACATCACCATCATTAAAAGGTTCCGCCTGCTCACCTTCAAATACTTCATGTTGAACCGTTCCGCGTCTTACTGCTTGCCAATCCGTATTTTTTCTGTTTGAGGTTAAACCATTATTGTTTACTTCGAACCAGAGGTTTGCTACGCGGTATTTCTGATTGCTAGCCAATACGGGTGACAACCAAGCCAAAGTGACAGTTAATCTTCGCCAGACAGTCTGGGAACTTAACGATGGCGGTAATGGTAATCTGAAAATATGAGCTTGTCCATCAGAGAGTTGTCCAAAACCTAATACCGTAGCCCGTTGCTCCGTACAATATAATACCCGGCCAATCTCTGGATGCCCGTACCCGATCCATCTGCTAATTTTTGCGTTAAGTTCTTGTTTGTTTTTACAATCACTCTGAAGTACACCATGTAGATGTGGGGCGATATTTTCCCATGAGCAACCGTGAATTAACATTGCTTTGAGCAATGGTATTTCATACGGGCGCATATCAATATTAGGAAGCTGCTCAGAGACTATTTGTTGTAACAATTCGTAACAAATACTAGCCGCTCTGCTCATCAAAGCCGCCGCATTGCTCGTTCCACAACAATAAGCAACACCATCAAGATTTCCAGATTGCCTGGATGGTACAGCGGTTTTGTTTCCTGGAGGATTGCTTCGAATCGCTGGTTCTACCGGTTTTATCACATAATGATCTTTCCGAGAATATCTAAGATCCTCCTGATACAAAACCCTGCCTCCCCGAAAAACAATGTCTGGTTTAATTGACCGCCGATAACCAACGCCGAATGCAGATACCGGGCTTGGCAACGAATGTTCAAAGGGATTAAATCCGTTATAACAACTTTCATAAGAAGAGGAATCAAATTGAAGCGCCCCAACTGTGAGATTATTGATGCTTTCGGCTGGAGAAAGAAGTTTACGATTTCTGATATCTTCAAAAATAGCTTTTAGGATAACCGCTTCTTTTTGTGATGTAGTTAAGGACTCAAACTGAGCCCTAGGAACATTAAGATAAATGGGACTTGGGTGGTTTCCCGCACTGATAATAAAAAGTATTTTATAAGTACTACTTAGCCAATCCAGTAACCTTGCTAAAGGACTCATCGATTGAAAAAACTGTCTAGAAGGATCGCCAATAGATAAATTGATGACTCGTACCGAAGGGGCCACTGGTTTTTCTATGCCATCGTTTTCAAATAACCTTTTTACAGATCTATGAATAAGATCTACGATGAGAACATCATCTGGTACATACTCTGGGCGAGGTCTATGATAATCATTGGGATTCGGCCTCATGATTGGTCGCACATACACTGGCCGTTTTAATGGTTTTTCCCTATCATTAAGGTCTCCATGAATGATGAGCGAAGCCATCGCAGTACCATGAACGCGTTCTTCGGCATTATAGCTATTTTCAAAATTATCAGGATCATCAATAATTAGCCTGTCTTTTAGAAGACGATGATTCGCTAATGGCAGGCCATCTAAGAGGGCTATGACAGGTTCTCCTTGCGGCAAAGAAGATTCTGGGAAATCTGAATAAACCAAATCATTTTCAGGAAGAGTACCATCAGCAATTATCTGTCCAACAGGGCGAAAGAACATAATACTTTCGCACTTTACCAATTCTACATCCTGGTTATTAATAATGGTCTGGATAGATTGGGCCGGCAGTTCGGCTAACATACCATGATACGCAATTCCCTCGTATAATGATCCAGTCAGAACACGCCCGTCCAGATTACGAATTAGATCTGTAACTCTATTTAAACTTTGTTTTCTCTTCTCGGGGTTACTTCGAAACCAAAGTTCAACTTCAAAGCGAATCGGTCTATTGCTATCATGCTTTAAATCTTCTTGCCAACCCTGAATTACCCCAGTTTCAAGCAATCTATCCTGAATATCCCATCGCCGGATAGACTTTAAGCATGTGAATAAATTATAGAAATTTTTAAGTCCATAATCGAAAGATTCATTGTTTTGATATCGACGCCACAACGAGAGCAATTCATTTAGCGCTTGCTGATTGGTCATCACAAAATACAGACGACCTGTTAGTGTTTTATCTGGAGAATCTGCATCATAAAAATCTTGGTCAGGCGAAATATCCTCCACCTCAATTTCACCCATCCATTCAAAGCCAGCAATACGCTTTACAGCATTAACAAAATTTTCTACTCCACCAACAATCTCTATTACTAAAACATATTCGGGTTCTATACCTGCAGTGCTTTGCTGAATCTCCACTTTGCGGGCTTCAAAAGCAGTCCGTAATTGCTCAAACATTGGAGAAAGTCGTTGGATCTGCCGTGTTGTATCAGGTTTATGAATATTCTTAGAAAAATTCCCATTCTTTTTTGTTCTGTTAGCCAATTGTGGTGTCGGGAAAAATAGCAGTGGTAACTTAGACATCTTTTACCTCCGCTCCCTGTTGTTCTACTGGAATTGCTCTGATGGACCACAAACGAAGTGTTTGAGCTATAATATCTTTCATGTTGGCGTTCGGTAATTCCAACACATACTGCCGGAAAACCGTCATCCCGAACTCTTCGATTTCGGCAAAATTTAAGCCTTGAAGGTATTTAGCTAAAGTGCTTGGGGCATACCCCAGTGGAACCTTAATTCTATGTTCAAACTTTTTGAACCATTCTTCCAATCGATCTCGCGTAGGTGGTGGTAAGGTAATACGGATTTGAAAACGCCGCCATACAGCACGATCAAGAAGTTCAGCATGATTGGTAGCCCCAATCACCATGACATGGCTCGGCAGGTTGTCAATTTGCATAAGCAAAGAACTCACGACTCGTTTGATTTCTCCGGTTTCATGTAAATCCCCGCGTTCTTTACCCAATGTTTCAAATTCATCAAAAAAAAGAACACATCTTCGAGTAGCTGCATATTCAAAGAGTTTTTTTAAACGAGTAGCCGTTTCTCCCAGATATGCCCCGACCACACTTTCATACCGAACAGTCAGTAAGGGAATTGCTAGTGCTTCCGCAAGCGCTTCGGCTAGTGATGTTTTGCCGTTCCCTGGCGGGCCAATCAGAAGAACTCGATTTCTAGGTTCTAAATTGTATGATCTAAGTAAATCCGTCCTATATTGTTCCTGAAGCAATTCTTGACAAATCAGTAAAACATCCTGTGGAAGAATCAGGTCAGAGAGTTTTCGTTGGGGGATAATTTCGTAAAACAGGTTGTCCATCCGGTGATCTAGCATGCTCCCTCCGTTGGCAACAGGGCGATCAACCACTCCTGCGTTTAATATTTCTTCAAGCTTTTCAGCTAACACTGTATGTTGTTTTGTTCGCTCTTCAGCAATGATTGCTTCGACAACTTTCCTGAAATTCACTTTGTCGCCCCGCATGCCGGATTGCACCAGGCGAATTAATAAATCTGCTCTGGCCATTATTGTCTTCCCCTTCTCGTGATAGCCTGATCATACCACATGAGGAGCTTGGGGTCTTCTTCCAGGACGGTGTGGGGGATTTTTTCGGCCACGGCGATGATGGTGTCGTAGTCCCGTTCCTGCCAGGCCTTTTTAAAGCCCGCCCGAACCGCTTCCAGGCGAAAGACCTTGAGCTTTCGCTTTTCCGCCTTGTACACATCAAATTCCTTGAGCAGGGCCCGCTCCCGCAGTTTTTCCAGGTCGCTCGCCTTGTTGGGATCCGGCACATACCAGCGGTCCCGGGCCTTTTCCACCAGGGCCGGGTCTTCTTTGGAGAGGTTGCGCAGGTCCTTCCAGTTGGTGGAAAGGTAGGCGTGGATCTGCTCGGGTACGGGACCTGTGCCGTCGTAGCAAAGGAAGTTTTGTTCTAAGAGTTCCCGCAGGTCCAGGAGCACCTCGTTTTTGCTCCAGCCACCCAGATGTTGCATAAACTGGGGGTTGATATCGGAAAACTTCTGGGGTTTTTCTTTAAGGAGTTGCCTGAGCCACTGGATGGCCGAGGCTTCGTCGCAAACAAAGAGCTCTGCCTGGGGCGGCGCGGCGGTGATCATTTTTTTGCGGTCGTACTCGGCGGCCTGGTCGCTTAAAAAATACATGCCATCCCGTTCGATAAAGCGCTGGGCAAGCCCCGCCTGGAATTCCTGGCTCGAGAGGGGCACAAAAAGACCCTTGCGCACATAGTAGGCCACCACCTGGTCGTAGAGGATCCGGGGGTCCCGCTCAGGAATAAACTGGAGCGAGCCGTTTTGCAGCTTGACCACCGGCAGATATTTTAGGTGGGTGCGCACAAAATCCCAAACCCCCGCCTCGCTTTCTGCCTCCGCTTGGAAGCGCTCCTCAAAGCCCCCGTTGGGCTTATAGGCGGAAATGACCAGGTCCTGCTTGACCGCCGTGGGGGTGGTCACTGCCTTGAAGCTCCGCTGTTGTTTATCCAGGGCAGACACATTGGCCACGATAAAACCCGCCTCGGCCAGGGCGGTCTGGATGCTGTTCCACACCGCCGCCTGGGTGTTGGAAAACTCCACGGTCATCCAGCGGCCGGGCTTTAGGACCCGATAGGCCTCCTTAAAGCAAGCGGTCATGAGTTCCCGGTATTCGTCTAACCCCTTACGCTGGGAATCGTTGACAATCGCTTCGGGTTTGGTGTTGGTAAAGACCTTAAGCCAGGCCTCCCAGAGAAAGTTCAGTTCCGAATAATTTAGATTGGACCCAAAGGGCGGATCGAGGAAGATGTAGTCGATTGAAGAATCAAAAGAATGTAATGAACTACTTGATTCTGTATCGATGCACCATACAAAATGTTGATTGTTTCTAATTTCAAGAAATCTTTTTAGCTGTTTTATTTTGTGTTTGTATACATCGAACATATTCCCTTCTGTTGGAAGAGATGGAATATATAAGGTTCCTGATAAAGGACGATCTCCACCAAACGGATTTAATCTTCTCATTTTAGTTCCATGCCATGATGTATTTAAAAATCCAAAAAGAAATAAAGAGATATTTGAAGATTTTGCTCTCGCTCGATACGCCGCCAGCACCCACAGGTTTCGCCTGGTGTAAAAATGGTGCACATGGGTGATGCCGATGGGATCGTTACGGCGGGTTTCGCCGCCTTCCATCATGCGGTCCGTCGGGAACCAGTAGGGGATCTCGCTCTGTTCAATTTTTTCGATCAGCTCCAGGTCAAACCCATCGGGCCTCTTGTCCGCCCGTTTCCCCTGCACGGTATAGTTTATGAGCACCGGCACCTGCTTGGCCTGCCGGATGGTCTGTTTCAGGGCCCGGTCGTAAATGTTCACCCAGGCTCTTTCCATGCGCCGTTTGGTGAGCAGGACTCCGCAGTGGGGACAGGGGAACTCCTTCCGCACCTTGCCCGCTTCCTGGTCCACCGCCGCATCCCAGAACACCACCTCCTGACTGCAATCGGGGCAAACAAACACATCACTCCATACGGTATAGTTGATTTTTCCCCTGGTTTTGCCGTCGCTGTGCAGGGTTTCGTACATCCAGCCGCACTCCTCTTCCACCTCTTTTAAGATGCGCCGGGCCTCCCGCTCAAAGGCTTTGACATCCACGGGGGTGTTGTAGTTGTAGGCAATAAAGGTCGCCGCGGGCGATAAATCGTTTAACACCGCCCGGCGCGGGCCCAGCCGGGAAAAGGGTTTCCAGATGGTTTTTCCCGTCTCGTCCAGTTCTTCCTGGTAAATGATGCCTTCCGCATCTACCCGGTAACCCAGGGATTCCACCGTGGCCCGGTCGCCGCAGAGCTGGGCCGCCACGCCGGTCATGCCGGTGCCGCAAAAGCCATCAAAGACGATGTCCCCCGGCTCGGTGTAGTGGAGGATGTAGCGCATAATCGCCTTGTGGGGCACCTTGGTGTGGTAGGAATGGGCGTTGTAAATGGGATCGTTTTTCCCTTCGCTCACATCGGCCGCAAAGGGTTCCCGGTGGTAGTGGTAGTCCGCCGGTTTGGGGGGCTTTTCTGCCTCCCAGGCCTGGATCATCTCCGCAAGCCAGGGGTTGGGGCAGGCGGTGTAATAGGGCGGATCCGACAGGGCAAGGATCACTTCGTCGCTCGCGATAGGAAAACCTTCGATGGAGCGAAACGCCGGGTCCTTTAGTTTCTTGCGCAACTCTTCGGTAAAATAGGCCCGGCGGGCCGCATCGTTGGGAAAGGTCATGCCCAAACAGGTTACCGGCGAATCCGAAGCGGCCTCTTCCTGGGGGTAAGTATCAAATAAATCTTGTTCCTGTGACATTTACGAACATCCTCCTACAAGTCTCAGGGTGCGCCGGACAAAGCTATGCCAAATCGCAATTTATTTTTCTATACACATTCTATACACATAATCGTAATAATCATAACACATGTGTATAGAGCTAGGGGGTTCGTGTATAGAAAGAGCCATCCCGCATCCTTATTCCAGTACAATCCGTACCTTGCCCACTTCTTTGCCTCTGACCAGGGATTCAAGATAGGACTCGAACCGCCTGCGCAGTTCTTCCGGAGTCGCGGGGGATCCCCCGCTTAGGAGAGCACCCCGCAGGTCAGCCATGGATACCGATATTTTAATCAGCCCCGACAGCACTTCCTGCAAGGCCCGGATAAAGTCCTGATCCACCCCTTCCGGTAAGGTCCGGCTTTGGACAAAAGCCTCCACAGCTCTCCGATCTTCTTCTTTTAAGAGATCCAGGTTGCTTTTGGTGATGGGGTCTTCCAGGTTATCCAACAGGGTTTTGGTCCATGATGCAAGGATCCCATCCAGTTCCGCCTCCAGGGCCTCTAATCGGCTTGTCGCGGAGGCGCCAATAGTTTCTTGATGGGGCCTAAAACCGCAGTGGGGACAGATCGGCGCTGCCCCCAGGTCCTGCTCGGTCAGGGCAAAACAGGTTTTTAAGTCCCCAAGGCGATGCTGAAAATCCACAAACTGTTGGCGGGGTAAAAGGTCAATGGTGGATAGTTTCTGTAATACCTTGATTCTTTCATCGGCCAACAGGGCCGCCTTCTGTTTATCTTCCTTTGCCCCGAGCCGGGCTTTGGCATGTAAAGACAGGTAGATCCCTATATACGCCTGTTTCAGTTCCTCAAGCCTGCGCTGGCTCTGGGGGTAAAAATCCGGCCGATTCCGCATAGCGGGATCGGTGATCTGGTGTAACATTTCTTGCCGAACCTCTTTTACCATCCCAAGCCATTCGTGGTCTTCGGGGAGCGCCGCCTCTGCTTTGGAAAGATACGAGGCGATTCTTTCTAGGTCTGCTACCACTTTTTGTTGTGTTCTAATTTCAAGAATGGCCTGTAACAGCCCTTTCTGTTTTTCCACATCCGCAGTCTCATACCGGAAATTCTTCAGCTTCCCGAGGGTGGTGTACACCTGGAGGCTTTCCAAAAACTCTTTCATGGCCGCGAGCTGGGTCGCCCGTTTTTGCAGCTCCGCCTCAGCATAAAGACTCTGCCCCCAAAAATAGGTGCCCTCCTTTAAGGTCTGCTGGATCTGGATGATGTCGTCGATTTGTTTGGCTACTGCGGTTTGCAGGGCCTGCACCGGTTCTTCTTGCCCCTGGGTAATGAGCTGGGCAAGTCCCGGAGCGAGTCCCAGCAACTCAAAAAGGGCTTTCAGGGCGGGGATATTCCAGTCCTTGGGTCTTTCAATGTGTTTAAAATTGACAAGGTCATCAAAATTGGTTCCGGCCAGCAATGCCAGGTTCGAGGCATCGAATTTCTTGCCCGGAAGGGCTAACACAATTTCGCCTGCATATACCAGGGCCGCAAGGAGCACCACTACCCATTCCGCCTCCAGGCGATACCGCTCTACCCCCAGGTATTCCACCCCCTGCACATCCTGGATTAGCTCAGCCCGGTTCAGTACCTGCCCCTGACCTTTCCCTTTCAGGGCTTCCAGAATGAAACGGGCATATCGGGACTGGGCGGGGGTGAGTTTTTCCCCATCTAGAAGTTCCAGGGCGCTCAACACCGCAAGGGCCTGCTTGGTCTTACCCTGACCCGCGATGGCTCGAAGAGCCTCCTGCGCGGTCTGGCGGCGATTAGCCCCCGTAATCAGTACCGAAAAGATGGGGTATTCCGGGGCCAGTTCTTCAAAATGGACTTTAAAGCACAGGCCCGCAATCAGGTTCACAGAATCCCGGAAATTCACGCCTTCCTGCGAAAAACCGGCACCCCGCATGGTTCCAGAGCCTACGCTTTTAAGCCACTCGGCCATGGTTTTGCTCTTTCCCTGGTAGGTTACTTCAAAGGCGGTGCTCATGTTTTTCCGCAACCACTGAACCAGTTCATTCAAAAAGGTTCGGGCCTTGGCTTCGTAGGTGGCTTTTGCCTGGCCCGAGGAGGTAGAGGCCAGATCCAGGGCTGCCGCATAACGGTTCAAGGCGGTCAAAAATTGGTCGTCCTTATGGACTAAGCGGAAAAACAGTTCGTCCGCCTTTTTTTCGTCCTTAAATCGGGGTGGATTGATGGGCTGGATAAAATAGATGTAGAAATCCCGGAAGGGAACGGCGGTGGAGCGTTCGTTGGGGGTTCCAAAAAAGAGGTATCCCTGCCGGGTCACCTTCCGTTCCCGCCATTCAATTTCATGTTGCCAGATTTTGTAACCCGTTACCCAGGTTTGATCTCCGCATTCCATGATCTGTCGAAGGGCATCGTAGAAATACCGGTCCAGTTGATTCTGATCCAGGCTTTCGGATCGCCTTTCGATGAGTGCGTCGTAATCGTCGCTCTTTTTAAGATCCAGGTAGTATTGGCGGTTATCTGGATTAGACGAAATAAATTGACCGCTTACGGTTCGGTGAATTTCCCGAAGGACCGTCTCCACCTGGGACAAGAGATCCTGGGCGGGGTCTCCCCCTAACTCTTCGATACCCGGCTGATACAGACAAAGCCCATCCCGTAATTCTTCGGGGGTGGCCCCCAGGGGAGCGTAAATATCGCCGGTGGTGAGTCTATGGACAGAAAGGGCATGAATCAGTTGGATCGCCATGGGTTTGTAAGCCGGCCGGGTAAAGGCCTGCTGGATCCGTGACTCCAGGACCGCACTACAATCAATGACCGCCTTGATATCCGGCACCGCCCGGAACGAGGGATTTTCGCGCAGGTTTGTCCAGTAGCTGTCATAGGCGATGATCCCCGGGCGGTCAGTGGGGATCTCCTGATCCAGCAATTTTTTAATCGCCAGCGAAAGGGTTTTAAGGACCTCCCGTTTTTCTGCCACGGTGATCCGCTCAAAAACATCCACATAGTCCGGATGCACCGGGAAAAGGCGGACAAACTCATCCATCCGCTCATTCATGCGGCCATAAAACTTCGCAAAGGGCATAAGATAAGCCCGGATCTTTTCCTGTTGATCGGCGCTTTTCTTTAACAGTCGCTCGGCCACCACAAACTTGACATCGGTGCGGGCAATCAGTATTTGTTCAAAACGATCCTTGACCCGGCGAATGCTATCGGCGACAAAATTAAAGCGGGAGTTGTCAAAAATGGCTTCCTGCACCCCCGCCATAAACCGGAACCGCAGGTCCTTGCAGACCTCGCCGATTTCCCGCAAAAAATTCAGGTCCAGGATCAGTTCCTGGTCTTTGCGGGTGCGCAGGTAATCGAGTAGCTCATCCACCACAAGGAGCAAGCCCTGCTCAGGATAAATCCTGTGAAAGGCGCTCATCATCTCTTCGAAGGCCCGCTTGTTGTTGATCACCTTCTCTGGGGGCGGAAATGTGTAGCGAACCCCCATGGCCGATAGCTGTTCCTCGATTTCAGCGACGAGAATATCCCGCAACGACATGGTGGTGGCCCCCAGTTCGGTGCGGATCACCTTAAAGCGTCCGGCGATCTTCCCGGCCGCCGCGGCGACACTTGGGTTGTTCAAGGCATCCACCAGATCGCCCTTTTCTGCCACTGCGGAAATGACGGACATCAGGTGGGATTTACCGGTTCCGTAATTACCCACCACCAACAGAGCCTTGTTGTCCGTGGGTTGGTCAAACTGTAATTGGGGAAAGACTACATGGATGAGCCGCTCGGCCATTTCCGAGGAGATAACATAGGTTTGAATAAGCCGTCGGGCTGCCGATATCTCGTTTGCATCCCGGAGCTGTACTACCGATTCAATAGGGTTAAATTGAATTAATTCTCCGTATTTCATAATAAGGTAACGCTCCCATTAAATTTCCGGTGTAAATACCAAAAAATCGCCTAGTTCATACCGTCTATATTCGGGATGATCTGGCATAGCATACACTATATGATTGTTTTCTATTCTACCATTCCATGCGGCCCCTATCGTTTTTATACGAGAGAGCCCCAGGAGCAGCCGTAAAGGATCCTGCTTCAGGGAAACATCAAAAAGTATTTCAAGATTATCTAGGAGAACTGTATCACCCGGGCAGGTCTGGATAAGGTCGGTAAGTAGCGGTGATACCTGTAATATTCGCTGTTTTTCGTTTAGTTCAAGCAGACGACGAGCAAGCTCACGATTAATGTTGATGAGAGGTATCCCGGTCCGTTCATGAATTTGTTGGAGTACTATAGTTTTCCCTGATCCAGAAGGCCCTACGAGGAGAACAAGCCCGTAATAGAGTTCATGAGCTTGTTTAATTCCCTTAAGTATATTCTCAACAAGCCACTGTGACATTGTTGACCCCTCTTTGTTTCTTGATTATAGAGGGATTTCTCTGGTTGTGGTAGGGTTAGTTACAGAAAATAGTCACTACCCCCAGGCCAGGAGTAGTTTTTGGGGTCCTGTTTGATAACTTTTTAATGACAAATCTGAACTTGCCCAATGGGTTGGCTGGTTCAAAAATACTGGTAGATGTTTTAAAGTACCCTCGCTTTCCTAAAAGACGATTCTCATGTTCCCCTTGTTATAACCGCGTAAGGAAAAAGTAAAAGAGCAACTGCAAAGCCCTGCGGCCCCCATCTTACTATCCCTATTACTTTCCAAAAGATGGGGACCGCGCGCTCCTGTCGCGCGCCGCCGTAATGTCCCCAGGGTTATGCCTTCTTGTCTTGTTTTTGGGCTTCCGCTTTTTTCAAGGCTTCATCCAGGGTTGAACAGAGATATTCTTCCCCTAACTCCTGAATAAACCCGGCCTTTTCAAGGGCCCGTCGGGGTTGCTCTCGAATTTCGCAGAGAAGGAGGTTGATGTGATGTTTTTTGCAATACCGCAGGAAAGACTCCAGGGCCGCAATGCCGGTGGAGTCGATGGCCGGTACCTGGGCAAGCTGTAAAATGAATACCCTCGGCTTTTTCTCCAGGGTCATGAGGGTATCCTGAAGAATGTCGGCTACCCCAAAAAAGAAGGGCCCCGTGATTTCGTAAATTTCTATGTCCTTTGCATGGCGGGGCAATTCATGGGGATGTTCGTTGCTTGGCCCATACACAAGTTCTGAACCGATGTCAGGGTTGCCGGGACGAATCTCCGCGGTTTCTACCATGCGCCGCAGGAAGAGGAAGGCCGCGAGCACTACCCCTACTTCTACCGCCACCGTTAGGTCGATGAGGACCGTAAGCGTAAAAGTGGTAAGGAGGACAATCATATCGCTCCGAGGGGACTTACGGATAATGCGGATGAACCGATGCAATTCACTCATGTCCCAGGCTACGACCATAAGAACCGCCGAAAGGCTCGCCAGGGGAATGACCGACGCGAGGGGTGCCAAGAACAACACAAAGAGAAGAAGCGTAAGGGCATGGACCATCCCCGCTATGGGGCTCTGGGCCCCCGATTTAATGTTGGTGGCTGTACGGGCGATGGCCCCAGTCGCAGGGATTCCCCCAAAAAGGGCGCTCGCTATGTTCCCTACTCCCTGCGCTACCAGTTCCATGTTTGCCTTGTGGCGGTCGCCGGTCATGCCGTCGGCCACCACCGCCGAGAGGAGGGACTCTATTGCCGCCAGGAGGGCGATGGTCACCGCGTCAGGAAACACCTCCCGAAGGGTTGCCCACTGAAAGGACGGTATATGGGGGAGGGGAAGGCTTGCAGGGATGGCCCCAAAACGGGACCCAATGGTTTCGACGGGTAAGCGGAAGATGACGCATACCAGGGTGGCGATGGTTACCCCCACCACCGAAGCGGGAATCCGGGGAAAGAATCGGCGAATACCTATGATGATAAGAATGGTACCCATCCCTACTACCAGGGTGAGAGGATTGAGGCTTCCTATGTTTTCGATGTACTGAACCCATTTTTCAAAGAATTCGGGGGACACCTTTTCGATGGGAAGGCCTAAGAAATCCTTTACCTGTTGAGAGAAGATGAGCAGGGCTATGCCGGTGGTAAAGCCGGTGGTAACCGGGTAGGGAATAAATTTTATAAGACGACCAAGCCCCGAAAGGCCCATCACTATGAGCATGATCCCCGCTAACAGGGTGGCCACAATAAGCCCTTCCATCCCCTGACGGGAAATTACGCCGTAGATGATGACAACAAAGGCCCCCGTAGGTCCCGCAATCTGGTAACGGCTCCCGCCGAGGAGGCTAATGAAAAAACCAGCAAAGATGGCGGTATACAATCCCTGGGCGGGGCTACCCCCCGCGGCGATGCTAAAGGCCATGGCCAGGGGAAGGGCCACAATCCCGACGGTAAGCCCCGCGATAAGGTCTTTGACTAAATTTTCTCGGCTATACGGAAAGGCTTTTCCTATTTCGAAGGTTCGGGGAACAAATTCCCCCTTTTCTTTAAGAAACGAATTGAGATTCATGATAAATATAGAAAATATGCTTATTTGTTGTTTTATTCAAGAGTATTCCGCATTATATAATATTTTATGATATATATTTGCAAAAATATCTATTTTCTGCTAATTCATTTAAAAACAGGAATGCATGCAAAAGCGCCGCCTTCTGAAGGTTCAGCCTCTTTACTTTTTCAAAGCCCTGAGTACAATTTTGCCCCATGGAATTAACACAGGAATTTATTGATAGTCTCGTGGTCAACGAAGTGGCCTTGATGAAACGGATTGCTGAAACCCTCTCGATTAACCTGAGTCAGGTTTCAGCGGTTATCAGCCTTTTTAACGAAGGTTGTACGGTTCCTTTTATCGCCCGATACCGGAAAGAAAAAACGGGAAGCCTGGACGAAGTCCAGGTACGGGAAATAGATCACCTTTTTACCAGCGGGAAGAACCTGGAAGGTCGCCGGATTGAGATTATCCGGAGCATTTTTGAGCAGGGAAAACTGACAGAGACCCTCTATGAAAACATAACGAAGGCCGCCACATTAGCGGAATTAGAAGATATCTATGCTCCCTTCAAACGGAAAAAGAAAACCCGGGGCATGGTGGCTCAAGAAAAAGGGCTTGAACCCCTGGCTGGGGCTATGAAGGAACTTGAGGCGGCGCCCCTGCGGGAGAAGGCCCGGGAATTCATCAAGGAAGATCCCGAACATCCTGAGCTTTCGGTGCCTACCGTGGATGATGCCCTGCAGGGGGCGATGGATATCATTGCCGAAGAGGTCGCCCAGGACCCGGATAATCGCAAGAAAATAAAGGACTTCTACCTTACCGATGGGAGAATCATCGTAAAAGGTCTTGGGGACGAAGAAAAACGAAAGACCAGTACCTACCAGATGTATTGGGATTACCAGGAACCCCTTTCTCAGATTAAGCCCCACCGGATCCTGGCGATTAACCGGGGCGAACGGGAAGGAGAACTGGAAGTAACCATCGATGTGGACGAAAACCGGGCCACGGAACTGCTCCAGAGCCGGTACCTGATTCATAACGACTATCATAAAACGGCTATCGAGGACGGGCTAAAGCGGCTTCTGTCCCCTGCGGTTATCCGGGAAATCCGGGGCGATCAGAGCGAAGCTGCCGATGATCACGGTATTTCTGTCTTTAGCCAGAACCTGAAAAACCTTCTCATGCAGCAGCCCATTAAGGGGACCCGCGTGCTGGGCATTGACCCCGGCATTCGAACAGGCACCAAGTGCGCCGCCCTTGATGAGACCGGCAAATACCTGGGAAGTTTTGTTATCTACCAACATCGACCAGAGGAAGCAAAGAAAACCCTCCTTGAAGGGATTAAAACTTACAATGTTCAACTCATTGCGGTGGGGAACGGGACCGGCACCCACGAAGTGCAGGAACTGGTTTCCCAGGTGATTAGCGAAAACAACCTGGAGGTCCTGTACACCGTGGTGGATGAAGACGGGGCTTCGGTGTATTCGGCCAGCGACATCGCCCGGGAGGAATTCCCCGACCTGGACCTTACCATCCGGGGGGCTATCTCTATTGGTCGGCGTTTGCAGGATCCCCTGGCGGAATTGGTCAAGATTGATCCTAAGTCTATCGGCGTCGGGTTATACCAGCACGATGTGAACCAGAAAAAGCTTTCCGAAACCCTGGATGAAGTGGTCCAGTCGGTGGTGAACAATGTCGGGGTAAACCTGAATACGGCAAGCTTTTCGCTTCTTAAGTATGTGTCGGGGATTAACAGTTCCCTGGCTAAAAAATTGGTGAAATACCGGGAGGAAAAGGGGAAAATTCTCAGTCGACAGGAATTACTCCAGGTGCCGGGAATGGGGCCTAAAACTTTTGAGCAATGTGCCGGTTTCTTAAAAATCCCGGAGAGTCCCGATCCCCTGGATAATACCTGGGTGCACCCGGAAAATTACGAAATTGCCCGGGAAATCTATGGAATTCTTAAAACCAAGGGGAGCCTTTCGGTGGAAGATCGAAAGCTCCTTAAAGAAAAATATGGGGTTGGAGACACCACCCTAACGGACCTGGAAGAGGAGTTGAAAAAGCCCAACCGGGACCCCCGGGAAGATTACCCCAAACCGGTGATGCAAAAAGGGGTAGTGTCTTTTGAGGATCTGCGGGAAGGGATGGTGGTTACGGGTAAAGTGAAAAATGTAGTGGACTTTGGGGCCTTCGTGGACCTGGGGATAAAAGAAACGGCCCTGCTCCATATCAGCGAGATGGCCGATCACTTTGTGCAGGACCCTATGGAAGTGCTCAAGGTGGGGGATGTGCGGCAGTTCCGCATCATTGGTCTTGATACGGATAGACGGCGCATCAGCCTTTCTCTGAAGAGCCAATCGACCGGAAGTGGATCGGTCACGGCCGCCGCAAAGCCAGCGGTGGCGGGAGCGAAAAAAGAAGGAGAAAAGCGCCGCGTTGTGGTAACCACAGCGAAAGCGCCGGCCGGCGGCGCCACCTCCGGTTCTGAACAGCCGCAGCAGTCGGCCAGACCGGCAAAGGACCAGCGAGGGCCCGGGAAACCCTTTGGAAGAGATGATAGGGACGATGATGGTACCATGTACAATCCCTTTGCGGAGGCCCTGCGGAAAATGCAGGAGAAGGATAAAAAACGGTGAGGGAGGAGGAACTCCTTTCGCAAGGAATAAGCACCCTCTGTGAGCGGTATCCCCTGTTTAAGGAGCTTCTGGCAGGGCGGGAAGCGGCGAGCCAGGAGCTTCTCTTGCAGTATATTGATGAAATAGAACGGTTTAATCCTGCCTATGGTCTTGTGGGCACGGCGGATCGAAAAGAATTGGTGGTAAAACACATCCTCGATTCCCTTGCTCCCCTGGGGATACTGCTGAACTTATTGGAAGGGGAAGGGAAAAAATGGCGCCCCGAGCAGCCTCTCCCTGCTTCCCTTGCCGGGGGAAAAGAGCGATCCCCGGAGGCCCAGGAGCATCCCATCGTCCCGCTTACGCTTGCCGACGTGGGAAGCGGAGGGGGCTTGCCAGGGATTCCCCTGGCGATCTGCTGTCCCCATTGGCAGATCACCCTGATAGAACGGATGGGACGGCGGGCAGGTTTTTTGCAGAACACCCTGGCGGTCCTGCACCTGCCCTCGGTTCGGGTGGAAGAGATCGACCTTGCGCGTTCCCGGAGCGGTCCCTTTGATATCATCACCTTTCGGGCCTTTCATCCCCTGGATGCGAAACTGCTTAAAGCCATGCGGGAGCGATTAAAGCCAGGAGGGCTCATTGCGGCCTATAAGGGGCGCCGGGAAAAGATAACAGAAGAAATGGCCCCTCTTGAAAAGGTGTCGCTGGCGGGGAACTGGCAGGCCATTCCTGTGGAGGTCCCTTTCCTTGAAGAAGAGCGGCATCTTCTTATCGTCCGATGAAGTTCTCCTCTGAAGCTGCTATCCGCTAGCTGGGACCTCAAAATGGCGTATTGCTTCTTCATGCTTTTTTTCTATCCATGCTATACTATCGATATATGGACTCTCCTTCGGCTGTTCTTTCCATCATTTTGAACCATCTTCAGAATCGGGATGTTCGCTTTGTTTTCCCTTCCTCGGTAGTTGCCCGGCACTGGGCAGAAACCACCTGTGTGGCCACCGATAAACCCCTGGACCTGCGGCGCTTTATTGCCTGGGACGTGTTTAAGGAAGAGGCCCTTTCGCAGCGGGAAGAAAAACTCCGGCCCGCTAATCGGCTGTTACGGCTCCTTTTTGCTACCCACTGTTTAAGAGAAAACAAAAAGCACACCCAGGAAGGTAAGCCCCTTTTGTATGAGCTCATTCCACCCGCCTATGCGGCGGAATATCAGGTCTTTGTGCCCTACGTGGCGGAACTCCTTCCGGCTCTTAAAAAAATAGTTGAGGCCATTGCAAACCAGACCGCCAGAACTGAACAGGATGGAAGGGCCGGCTCCGCCCCCGACGGTTCCATATCGGCGCCCCTCTTTTTCTCAGATAGCCTGTCCTTCTCGATGCCGTCCTGGTTTCAGCAGGTACAGAACCCGTACTATCGAGATGTGGTTCTTTTGTATCATTGGTACGCCCAATTCCTTACAAAACAGGGTTTTTTTGAGCCCTCCTGGAAAGAAGGGGAGTTCTCGGAGAATCCCGCTGAGTGGATTATCTTTTTCCCCGAATTACTCGAAGATTGGGATCAGTTTGAAGGGGCCCTGCCCCCTGCAGTGAAAAGGGTCCCCCTTTCTGTGCTGGAGAGGGAAGACATGCAAAAAGGGGGAGCCGGTGACGTTCCAGAAAACGAAGCCCAGCGCCAGCACAAAGAAACACCGTGTTTGGATTCTCCGGTTATCGGGCCTTCGGAAGAGGAGAAAAGAGCGTGTCTTACCACCCTCCTCGGGGAACTGCACCAGGGGGCGCTCTCCTTTTCTACGATCCGGGAAGAAGTTCGATTTGTGATACTCTTACTGCGGGAACTCCTGCGGAGTGGCCTTTACCGTTGTCAGGATATCCTGATATCGATCCCGGAACTGGAAAAGTACCGGGAACTCCTGCAGTTGGAAAGCGCCCTGCGGGATGTGCCCCTCCAGATTCAACAGGGGCGCTTTTTGGCCGAATTACCGGGGGGAAGTTTTTTCCTCCGCATGCAGGAAGTAGAAGCATCCCTCTGGTCCTACGATGCCCTTCGCTACTTTCTGGAAGATGGGGCAATCCCCTGGAAGGAACGAAAAAAGAATCTGTGGCTCCTGGAATTTGGGAAACTCTTTCGCTGCCTCGCGGGCTTTCGGGAAGGAGAGACGCCGCAGGATGTATGGCTTGAAACCTTTAAAAAGGTAAAGACCTTCTCAGACCAGGACCTCGCCGCCAAAGGGTGGTATGGACCGGCGGTGGCGGAACTGGAAACGTACTATCAAGGACTCAAACGGCGGGTTCAAAAGTGTCTTTTTGCCCCCTCTTTTGATAAGCTGAAGCAGTACCTTGATGAGTTTATCACCGCTTTTATCGATCGATCTGCCATGGATGACCTGGTGGATCCGGTCTTTGCGATTGCCCAGGACGAGCTTGAACAGTTAATTCGTCTTGAGGCCTCTTTGCAGGATTTTGCAGTAGAGAACCCCTATGCGTTATTTATCCAGCACTTAAAGCAAACCCCCTATGTGGCCCAGGGGAAAGGGGCGGGAATCCGGGTATATCCCTACCGGGTTGCGGCAGGCTGTGGGGGGAGCCTGCATATCGTGATGAATGCCAGCCAGGACGCCCTTTCCGTGGTGGCTGATGAGGGCCCCTTACTGCGGGAAGACCGGAAGGCCGCTCTGGAAATAAAGAGCAAGGACCTTACTCCCTTTTTTATCCAGGCCTACAAAGGGGGAAGCGACGTGGTGTTTTTTACGGTCCCCCAGCGGACCCTGGACGGTTCCTATTGCCTTCCCCATCAGGCCCTCCGGATTGTGGAGTGGAATGCCGGGGGGGCCTCTTCGCCAGGGCAGGTTCCCCGTATGTCGTCAGGAATATCCCTGGGGGATCTGGTTAACTGGCTGTTCCAGCAGGATCCCTACGAGAAGGGCGATCCCCTGGGGGGGACAGAAACCGCTGCCCAGGTCCTTGCGGCTACGCGCCTTGCCCGGCGGCACTACCCCCAGGGAGGGGGCCACCTCTGGTATGACCTTCGGCGAGAATCCCTGGAGGATCCGGCCCTGTTAGAAAAAATACAAGCTCGATTCAAAAACGAAATTTCCCCCTCGAGCTTAAACCTCTTTCTTCGCTGCCCCTATGCGTGGTTTTTGCAGCAGGCCCTCAGGATACAGGAACAGGAAACAGAGGTGGTCACCGTGGATGCCCGGGACGAGGGGCTGGTGTACCATGCTATTCTGGAGGGCTTTTTTAAGGAACTGCAGAAAGAGGGGACCCTCGAAGGGGGGCAATTGGAGCGGTACCAGAAAATTCTCGAAACCCATATCGAAGGGGTACGAAAGACCTTTACACGCCAGGAAGGGGTGTTCCAGGAAGAGGTCTACAACATGCTGATTACTCGCATTGGGGGGCGTCTACGGGACTACCTGGCCCAGGATATGGAGAATCTCTCAGGGCATCGCATCGTGGGGGTGGAATTCGATGGGGCCTTCTATGCCTTGCCTCGAAAAGAAGGGGCCGCTTCCTCCTACCGACTGGCTGGACGAATTGATCTTTTGACGATGGATAGGGAGGGGAACCTCATGATTACCGATTTTAAGCGGAAGCGGCTTCCCGATCCGGGGGCCCTGCTTCTCCAGGAAAGCGCCCTTCCCTCCCGGGAAAACATGTACGACCTTCAAATAGCGGCGTATATCCGGATGGTGGAACACACCCCGATAGAAGAAAAATGCAGAAAGGTGCATCGGGCCCGCTTGTATTCGCTGGAAGAGGGAAATCTGCAGAAGGTGATTGACCCCATAGGGTCTGCAACGAACAGCCGCCGTTTACCGGTTACCCGGGATAGCTACGAAGCTACCCTTGAGATGGTGGATTGGCTCTGTGAAGCATACATTGAGGCCCTTGAATCGGGGGATTTCCCCGTACCGGACCTGGAGCATCAAGAGGTGTGTGAGGATTGTTCGGTTCGGTCCGTGTGTCGGGTCCCGTTTGCGGCGGATCGCCTTTCGGGACGATGGAAGGGCTATGCTCCTGAAGAATGGAGAGCTACGCGTCTATGAGACTGGATGTCTTTCAAGAAGCGGCCTGTCGGGCGGATCACAATGTGGTGGTTGCCGCCGGGGCAGGGTCGGGGAAAACGGCTATTCTCAGCGAACGGTACGTGCGGCTCGTAAAGGAACGGCGGCTGCCGGTTCACTCGATCCTTACCCTAACGTTTACCCGCAAAGCGGCCATGGAAATGCTGGACCGTATCTATCGGCGCTTACAGCAAGAGCATCTCCAGGGGTCCGATGAGTTTCTGGCGGAACAACTGGAACATTTCCACGAAGCCCGAATTGCTACCCTCGATTCCTTCTGCGCTACTATTGTTCGCAGTGGGTGTACCACCTATGGCATTTCCCCGTCTTTTATGGTGGAGCCCCTGGCGCTGGAAGCTCTGGCCCGCCACTGTGCCCTGGAATGTTTGATGGAACACCGGGATAATAGGGCGGTCCGTACCCTCGTGGCCCTTGCCTCGTTTGATAGGGTGGTGGAGGATTTTTTTGTTCACCTCGCCATCGAACATGTCTCATTAATCCCTCAAAAAACATTCACCGAGGCTCTCGAGGGTCTGTTACAGGACGCGGAGCGACAATATCAAAGAAAACAAAAAGAAGGGGAGGAATTTCTTAAGAGATTTGTAGCCCTGGGAGAAACCTATGAGGTCCCCCAGAACTATCAAGAGCCACTTCGAATGTTAGAGCGCTGGGCCGGGGAATATGAAAGGACGGGGAAGTTACCCGCCGAGTTTCTCAGGTGGGCTAAAGAAACGGACATGCCCAGGGGCCGGCTTACCAGGCCTTTTCTTGTGGAGTGGAAGGAACTTCTTACCCAACTGAGAGATGTGAGGGAAAAACTGGCACAGGTAGAAATCTTTGTGATTTACCAAGAGGCTTATCAGGCCCTGGGCATTGTTCTGGATGATTTTGCCCAGCGGTTTAACCGGGAGCGGCGCCAGAGGGCCCTTCTTTCTTTTCGGGACCTCTCTGAACTTGCCCTGGATATTTTAAAAAACGATAGGGCCCTCCGCCAATTTTACAAAGAAGAAATTCGGGCCATCATGATTGATGAGTTCCAGGACACCAATGGGCTCCAGCGGGATCTCCTGTTTCTGCTTGCAGAAAAACGGGACCGCCTCTGCGATGGCATCCCCTTACCGGAGGACCTGGAAGAGAACAAGCTTTTTTTTGTAGGGGACGAAAAGCAATCGATCTATAGATTTAGAGGGGCCGATGTCACGGTGTTTAATTCCCTTGCCCAGGACCTGAGCCGGGCCAATCCTCCGGGGCTCTCTCCGGTACTCCATATTCAAAATAATTATCGCTCCGCTAAAGAGCTGCTCGCTTTTTTCAACGTCCTTTTCCGTAAGATTTTCTCCTCCCCCTCTGCAGAGGTGCCGCCCTATGAGGCAACCTACCGTTTTGACGCCCTCTATCCCTTCTCTGAAGAACGGGGCCATGACCGGGAAATCCCATCTGATCCCGCTATCCGCCTAAAGGGGGGTCCTCAACAGACAAGGCGGGTAGAGATATACCTGGCCGAAGAAGATACCCCAGAGGTAAAGAACCTTAAAACCGGCAATGAATCGGAGGCCCTCTGCATTGCCCAGCGAATTCTGAAAGGGGTTAGGGAAGGAGAGTTCCACTTTGGAGATGTGGCCCTGCTCTTTCGTACCACCACCCATCAGGGGGTGTTTGAACAGATCTTTCAGCGGATAGGTATTCCCTATCGGGCCATTGACCCCCGGGGGGTTTTTACTGAAGGTCCTGTCCACGATATATATGCCCTGTTTCGGTTGGTGCTTGCTCCCCGGGACACTAATGCCTATGGGACGGTGCTCCGTTCTCCCCTGGTGGGTCTCGGTGACCAGGTAACGAGCCGTATCCTTTATGATGCGGCCCGTCCGGGCGGCGCCTCGTTCCCCTTTCCCCCGGACCCGCCTTCCCATTGGTGGAACGACGGTGTTGCAGAAGAAAACTCCCAGGAGGAGCGACGCCGTTATGAACTGGGGCGTCAATTGTACGAATTTATCCAAAAAAAAATCGATAAGGTGGGCCTTGCGGCCCTTATGGCAAGCCTGTGGTATGAATGGGGGTATCGGTCGTATCTTCTCCAACACCCCCGGGGAAGTCACCTCGTGGACCAATTTGAATACCTCTATCACCTTGCCCTGGATGCGGATCGTCGGGGACTTTCGGCGGCGGCCTTTGTAGATGAACTGGCCCCCCGCATTGGATCAAAGGAACGGTTAACCGGCATTGATGGGGAAGGAGAGAAAGCCCAAAATGAGGTAAGCTTTCTCACCATTCATAAAAGCAAGGGCCTCCAGTTCCCGGTGGTCATTATTCCCCTCTGTGGGAGTTCCCTGAAGGGGGAAAAGATGGATTCCCTGTACTACTGGCACCCTGAGTGGGGTCCCATCGTGGTGCTTGAGGATCCCGCAAAGAAAAAAGAGGATAAGGTAAGGTCCTACTATTTTGAAATAGCAAAAGAGGAAGAAGCGAAGAAGGCCTTTGCGGAATTTAAGCGGCTTTTGTATGTGGCAGCTACGCGGGCTGAACAGCGGCTTATCTTTGTGGGCCGGCGAAGGGGCCTAAAAAAACAGGAAGATTCGGGTGTTCAGGAAGAACAGTCAGAAAAAGAATCTTCATCGACACAAGAACCATCAGAAGAAAGTCTGCGCCGTATTCTTCAGGCTCCTCTAGCAAAGGATGACAAGAAAGAGAAAACCTTCTTTGATCTCCTTGCCTCTGCTTTTGGGACAGAAAACGGCATGGATCCAGCCCTGTATAGCCTGGCCCCTCTTTCTCTGCTTGATAAAAAAGCTCTGGAAGAGGGCATTGAGGCTGCCCGGAAGCAAAGACTGTCTCTCGTCGAAAATAGGCCGCTCTTCCAGAAAGATGTTCAAGGGGATGCACCGGTTGCCCCGGCAGGCCGTAGCGCAGCACTAGAGGAAAGTCCTTCTATGCGTGGGAAAAGGGCCGAACAAGAAGAACCTCCTGGCGATGGAATGAAGTACGGGGAATCGGTTATACTAGAGCCTCCCTTGGCGTTTCCCTGGTGGACGAGCCCCACCGCGATGGAGGTGGTGTGGCAAGGGGAGAAAAGGTTCGACCTTCACATCGGGGCTCAGGACGGAGGGCAGAGACACGATGCCCGAAAAGAGGCAGAGGTATCGCTGCCCTTCTCCAGAGAACCAATTTTGCCGGCCCCCGAGAAGGAACTTTCCCCGGCGGCCAGTGGTTCTGCGGCTGCCAAGGCAGAGCGTGGCCACGCTGGGTACCTCATGGAAGCGAAAGAAGAGAGCCTTGAAACTGCCTTTGGGACCCTTTCTCACAGTATCCTGGCTTATGTGTTCCCTCGACTGCGGGGCCTGGCGGATCAGGTCCCGGAAGGGACCGCTCCTTTTGCCAATGAAAAAAGCCCGCCGAAAAGAGAAGGTGGCCGGTCCTTGCAAGGGGAACTCTTTGATGAAACCCTGGAAACATGGCGGCGGCAATTCTCCGTGGGAGAACTCATGGAGGCGCTACCCTCGTCGGTGCGGCGTTCTTTTTCCCGGCTGGGGGTCCCCCAAAAAAAGCAAGAAACTTTGGTCACGGAAGCTTTAGAGCAGGCCCTTCGTTTCTTCCAGAGTCCCTATGGTCACGAGGTGCTTCGCTCATCAAACTATTGCTTTGAGTTTCCTTTCCTGTTCCATCTTCCCCTTTTCTCCTCAGATGAAAAGGGGCCTTTCCAGTCCATTCTGGTTCGGGGGGCCATGGATCTTATATATGAAACCGAGCAAGAATGCATTATTGTCGATTTTAAAACCGATAAAGAAATACTTCCCGAACTCCATCGGGTGCAACTGGAATGTTATCGTCTCGGAGCCCCCGCTTTTTCTGATAAGCAGGTTCGGTGTTTTTTGTATTATTTGCGTCACGAAGAGATACGGGAGATGACGGACCCCTTAGCGCCGGATGTTCTGTTTAAGCTGGCTCAGGAAACGCTGAAAAGAACTGACTCCATGGGGCTTATGGAGGACCCTCTGGTATTTATGCCAGAAGGGGAGGGAGGTTTTTAAGTATGGAAGCGAATCTTTCCCATCGGGAATTGCAGGATGTCTATGAAGATCAATTCCGGATGATAGAAATTGGGAAAGAACTGGTCCGAGAGAAAGATCTGGACCAGCTTTTAAGAAAAATCCTGCATATCAGTCAGGATATTACAGGGGCCGATGGGGGTAGTATCTTCTTTGTGGAAGGGGGCCCCGAGGGGGAGTGGCTGCGCTTTACCTACAGTTACAACCATTCCATACCCGTTCAATATGAAACCTTTACCATGCCCCGGACAACCGAATCCATTGCGGGGTATGTGTCGTTAACCGGCGAAAGCCTGAACATCCCCGATGTGTATAACTTACCGCCGGATGTGCCCTTTCGTTTTAATAACAGTTTTGACCTTCGCTATGGGTATCGGACCCGTTCCATGCTGGTAGTTCCCATGCTTACCTACGATGGGTCTGTTATGGGGGTGATTCAACTCATCAATTCTAAAGAAGGAGAACAGATACAGGATGCCCATCGGATTATTTTGCGGACCCCCGCAGATGTAGAAACCTACGTGGTTCCCTTTAAGGAACGGTACCTTTCCATGATGCAGGCCATCGCAAATCAGGCCGCTATTGCCATCGAAAACGCCCGGCTTATCCGGCAGATTCAGTCCCAGTTTGAGGAATTTGTGCGGGCCGCGGTGGATGCGGTGGAACAGCGGGACCCTGCCACCTGCGGGCATTCCCAGCGGGTGGCCATGATGGTGGTCCAGCTGGCCCGCCGGATTAACCGGAAACAGGAAGAAGAAGGGAAGGGTCCTGTTTTTTCTGAGAACGAGATAAAGGCCCTGGAATATGCGGGGCTTCTCCACGATTTTGGCAAGGTCTATATAGAACCGGCGGTTTTTGTAAAGGCTAAGAAGCTCTACCCCTGGGAATTCGAAAAGCTGCAACTGCGGCTTAAGTATCTTCGCCGTTCCCTGGAATTGGATTTTGCCCTGCGGCGCAATTCCCCTTCTGCGGAAACGCTCCAGCAGCTTGATAAGGAACGGGAGAAAATTCTAGAAGAACTGGTAGCGGTTACCCGTCAGATTGAACGCTTGAATGAGCCAAGCCTTACCGACGAGGACCCAGTCCAGATTATCGAGCGGATCCTTTCTGTTCCGCTCCCTTCGGTACGGGGGGTAGATGGAGAGGTAATTCCTCTCCTGACAGAGGAAGAAATTCGGAGCCTGGCTATCCGCCGGGGGAGCCTTAATGATGCAGAACGGGAGTTGATCCAGCGACATGTGGTGTATTCCTATGAGTTTGTAAAGAAAATCCCCTGGCCGCCAGAGTATAGCCAGATTCCCCTCATCGTAAAAACCCACCACGAAAAGCTTGATGGGTCAGGGTACCCTGAGGGTCTCCAGGCCGAGGCTATCCCTTTCGCTGGCCGACTCCTGGCGGTGGCGGATATGTATGATGCCTTGACCGCCGCAGACCGGCCCTATAAGAAAGCGGTCTCCCCCTTGCGGGCCCTGGAGATTATCCAGGACGAAGCGTCCTGCGGCAAAGTAGATCCCATGGTTGTACAAGCATTGGAAGAGATACTAAAAGCGTAGGATGTTGGTCGCCCTGGCCATGAGTCCTAGGGTCGGATGTTCTGTAAACAGACATAGTACCCCTTCGGGCGGATTAAGAGAGTAGAGGTACGGCCTTAGGGAAGGTAGAACCCAGAGTCCTCCTTACTCAGCCGGACTCTCGCGGTTCTTTAAGGATTCCTTAAAAAGCGCCTCCGGATCGGGACTTGCCAGGGCGGATAGGCCCTCGGAAAATTCTTCTTCCGTGGAACGGAGGGGCCCCGCCGCTTTTTCAGAGTAGGCCCAACTTTGCTGGTTATTCATGATATGATCCAGGACCGTTACCACCGCAATAGTGAAAAAGATAAGGGCCGCATTGGTTTTTTTCCTGGATTTCTTTCCCCCTAAAAGAGCATCAAGCCGGACCGAAAGGGGATTGGGGATCTGAAACACGTAGGGTTCCCAGGGATTATCCAGGGTAGAACAGGTTACCTGTCTTTCGGCTCCTCCCTTTTTTATAGCCTCCTCGATATCCGCCGCCACCAGGGTAAGGATTTTTTTAAGGCTATGGACGTCTGAGTAGATAGGCGTAATTTCATTTCGATTAAAGGGTGGGGGCCCGAAGGAATCAAAAGTGTGGTAAGGCAAAAAATACAGACGTTTAATCCAGTTAATCTCCAAAAGGAGCCGTTTGGTAAAGCTGGAAGATCGGCTGTCGCTGGCGGTAGTAAGGGCCTCATTATATTCATCCAGGCGATGGAGGTAATCTTTTTCCAGGATTCGTTCGATGTATTCGTGCCAATTGGTGATAATGCGACTGATCGTATCATCGATGCGGGCGGGGTCGGTGTGTTCGGTGTTGATAATACCGAAACGAACATAGCGTAGCCCATAAAAGAGTTCTTCCAAAATATGCATGAGCACCGCAATGTGGAGCATAGGGTCCCGGGGATGAATAAGTTCATAGCCCCGGCGAAAATCAAAGACCCGCGAAAAGTACGGATACAGATCGGGGTATTCGCCGAGACGCTGCCAGGGAATCCCCGGGAAAAGGTGCCCTAAGGTATCCAGCCCTTTTTGCACGGCCCGGGATAAAACCGCCGCAACAGGAGCCGCCCCATGTTCTGCTGTACCTCCTGTTGTCTCTTGGGGGGAAGGCTGTTCACCGGTTCCCTGGGAAGACTCGGTACTCTGAAGCGTTTCGACAGGTTCCTGGATAAGGGGAGGGATGTCTTCTTCTTTTTCTGGAGCGGGGCTGGATTCCGCTTCTTTTTCTTTTGGTTCCCGGGGGCCCATATCTTCTGGTTCGGGTGGAGACAGCCGATCGCTTTCTTTAATCTGCAAGAAGTGATAGATCCTGTTTTTTCGCCACTTAAAGAAGTCTTCGTAATCAAACCATCGATCGGAAAGCAGTTTCATCAGGAGGGGATACAAGAGATACCGGATATTTTTCATTACCAGGGGATAATTGACGAGGGCTTTGCGAACCATGGCCTGGTGTTTTTGCTGAGCCTCCTGGGGATTTTCCTGATACAAAAAGGTATAGAGGATCTTAAAAAGGGGTTTAACGTGATGTTCTATATCTAATTGTTCCAGAAGGATGATTGGCCGGTAAAAGGCCTTGAGGATATCTGAGAAATCCGAAACCTGTACCGTCCGGGGATGGGCCTGGAGACGACCTAGTTCGCTGGTTATAAGTTCAATATTCCAGTAGCGGAGGGTGTCCATAACCTGGTACGCAAAGGGATAGCGGAGCCTAAATGCTTCGTTCCGGTGTACATTGTTTCGGGGTAAAAGGCTCCGGACGGCGGTAACGAGGGCCTCTAGTTTGCTGTAATACTCATTCATCCGCTCGGTGACAAATCGATGGTATACGAGATCCGGCGGATCTTTAAAGACCGACAGGATGGAAAACAGTACCTGGATGGGGCTTTTTATTTCAAAGGTGACATCGCTGGCCCAGCGATCCATTTTTACCCGTTCTCGATACGAGAGATGGAAGGTTTTGGTAGGATCATCCTCGCTGGCCGACGATGGGTTTTTTTTACTTTTTCGCCACCCCTTCGTTTCGTCTTCTTGTTCGATTACTTCTACCCTATGGCGTGGAGCACTTCCCTTCACCGAAACGGAGACCGTTTCTTCTCTACCCTTGCGATGGGGATGTTCTCGTTGAGGAATGTAGGTTTTTTCTACCCCTACTTCCCCGCCCAATTTTTGGGCTAATTGGCGGGCCTCCTCAGGGTCAAGGGGCCCTAATTTCTGACGAATCCGATCTAATTCTCCTGGTTCATAAATTGCCGGTGGGCGTTTTGCCATAAATCTTACACCCGTAAGTACAATTTTTCGCCCGTTCCCCAGAGGTTACGGACGGGGATCTGTATCCCATCTCTGGTTACTAACATCCCATTATATACCCCAAAGGGAGCGATGTATTCACTATGGGCGACAAAATAATTGAAGCCGAAGCGGATCGTTTCCTGGGGAGTAAAGGTAAGATCTACCATGCCTTCCAGGTCCTGAATCACCCAGTCCGATTCGGGGCCCTCGGGCATGGTGATTTTTACGGGTGGCAAAGGGGTAAGTTCCCCTTTGAACCAGAGGGCATTTTCGTTATATCGAAAGGTGTCCCGGGTCTGGCCTTCGGCAATACTAAATCCAAAAAGCTGTTTATCTTCATGGTAGGAAAAACCATTGCACCACAGGTGTCGCATTCGATAGGGGAAAAAGCCCTTGTAATCAAAGAATAGCCCTGCGGTGCGTTCGGGGCTAAATGAGAGATGCTGTCCCCCAAACACGAGGTCCCCCCGTACAC
This sequence comes from Treponema sp. J25, assembly GCF_004343725.1. Lineage (NCBI taxonomy): Bacteria > Pseudomonadati > Spirochaetota > Spirochaetia > Treponematales > Treponemataceae > Treponema > Treponema sp. J25. Next base: position 54,890 of record NZ_PTQW01000018.1, on the reverse strand, counting down.
TGGTCATGGCTTTGAACGAATACATGGATCGTCGTTCTGAAAAGGGAAGGTGGGTTACCATAGGGGTGGTTTTCTGTCGCGCAAAATCCAGTTCCAGGTGGGCCGTGAAGGACGGCCGTTTTTTGGTGGGCTCTACGTCAAGGTCAAGTTCGATAAGATCCGCATCGAGCCAGTTATGAATTCGAATGTAGAATCCGTAACTCCGGCTGGTAAAGGCCGCATTAGACAGACTCCGGGGTAATTTCCATGCTCCGAAGGGCAGGACCTTACGGAAAAGCAGTTTTTCTTTGCTCTCCTTATTCCATACAAAAACCTGGGCAATCCGGAAATAGCGCACATTGCTTACCACTACCGTGAGATAGTAGGTATCATTTTGAATCTGGAAGCTTTGCCACTCTTTTATTCGATATTTTTTTATAAACTTAGGAAGATGGGTAGAGAAGGGGTGTTTAATGCTCAGCAGGTTCACATCGTCAAAGGCCTTGGTCCAGGTCCCAAAAATAGGATTCCCTTCTTCTACCGGACTGGGACGAGAAGGCAGAATATCCCGTTTGTACATCACAACCCTCCCGGATATCGCATTACCGGTTTGGTTCCCCTATCTACCCTTGCCTTCCAATACCATACAAAGGGAACCGGGAAATCACCTCCGGCGGTATTCTTACATCGAGCCTACGGTGTAGAGGTAGTATACACCAGGGCCGATATTGGTGCAATTCAAGCAAGAAAGATTTCTGTCGATTGGGCCTTTTTACAGGACTTTTACTGTTTCCCCGTTAACTCTTTGTGCCGAAAACACCGTACTAAATGATCGTTTACCTGGCCCGCCGATTGCATATACGCGTATACAATGGTGGGGCCCACAAAGGAAAAACCCTCTTTTTGAAGTTCCCGGGAAATCCGTTCAGAAAGGGGGGTGCTAGGCGGTATCTGTTTTATATCATTCCACGAGTTTACCAGGGGCTTCCCGTCTACAAAACCCCACAGCCACTGGGCAAAACTTCCTTTTTTCTCTTGAAGGTTAAGAAAGGCCCGGGCATTGGAAATAGCCGACACTATTTTCCGCCGGTTTCGAATGATCCGGGGATCCTGACAGAGCCGATCTATGTCTTTTTCGGTATACCGGGCAAGCCGGAGGGGATCGAGGCGATCCATCGCATCAAGGTAGCCCTGGCGCCGCTTAAGGATGGTAAGCCATGAGAGCCCTGCTTGGGCTCCCTCCAGTACCAGAAGGGCAAAAAGGGCCCCATCGTCCCAGAGGGGAGTTCCCCACTCGGTATCGTGATAGGCCATGTACAGCGGATCCGACAGGCACCAGGGACAACGGAATAATTCCATAGGGGAAATGTATATGAAAACAATGAAAATGTCAGGGGGCGAGAAGAAAAGTATGGAAAATTATGAAATTATGGAAAGGGGGCCCCTTTTTAGATTTTAGATGTGCCGAAGGACCATAGACTGAGGTGTTTTTTATATCATACTTGCATAATAAGGGACTATGTCAGATACTGAATCCATGCAAAAACGGAAAAGTCCCCTGTGCTGGTTGGGGACAATCATTGTCTATTCTGTCTTTCCCGTTTATCTGTTTTCCCAGAACCAGGGAGCCCCTTCTTCTTCTAATTCCCTACCTATGCCATCGTCCGCCTCCGGGGTTGTTCTTGTTCAGAGCTTCCCCGGCCCCTATACGCTGGTTGAGCGGTCTAACTGGGCCCGCTACGATAATGGCAAATATACAGGGCATGTATATCGGGAAACCCGTTACCGCCTGGATCCCTTTCAGGAACGCGAGGGGGTGCGATACCGCGGCACGGTCTACGTGTTTGAGGAAACCCTGCGGGACCTGCAAAAAGTGGCCCGGCCGCTGGATGATATCATTCCGGTTGAATTTATCCTCTCAAAAACAGGCTCAATACGACTGGTGGATGATCGGGGATACCCGCTGTTGCGCAATTTCCCTGTTTTCCCTGAGAAAGCCCTTCGCCCGGGGGATATCTGGATTGCTGCGGGGGAACGCATCGTAGATCCCCGTAACGATGGTAATCAGGTAAAACTTCCTATCCTGGCGGAATACCGTTTCCTGGGCGAGGAGCCCTATAAGGGAGAACAGGTCTATCGGATACAGGCTCAGTATGCTACCCGCTACAAGACGGCCACAAGCAGGGGAAGCAAAACGGATCAAAAAACGATGGGAAGCGGGAGTTCCCAAACGAATCAACCTGGGGTAGGCCAGGAGGCTTCAGGCCCCTTTATCGAAGCAAGTGGTACCCATGTGGTAGATATATTGATTCGGGTTGCCGATGGTCGGCTTGTTCTGATGCGGGATACCCTGGATGAAACCTTTCTGTGGCCCGATGGTTCTTCGGTGCGTTACAAGGGGTTTACCCTGACGTTCAGCGAAAGCTTCTTGCCCTTTGACCGTTCGGCGGTCCTTGCCCAGGTGGCTCGGCAATTGGGCGCCCCCGAAGGGCTCCCCGGAGGGGGAGGCAAGGCTGGTGGTGCCGATTCGACGGGTGCCGCGGCGGGTGGGGCTTCCGGCGGTGGGGGAAGTGATCTTGCTGACCGGCGGAGTTCCTCTGGCGCCGATTCAACTGGCGCCGTGGCTAGTGGAGGGACCTCTAGCGGGGGGACCGGGGCACCAGGGGCCGGGGGAATAGGGGCTGATGATAAGAGAAGCCCCCCGGCATCCGGTGGGGTGGCGTCCCCTGTGGGTAAGGCTGAACCTTCTGGAGGAGAGAAAGGGGAAGTCCCCGAGGGCATAGCCCTGCGATCAGGAAGCGATGGGGTCACGGTGGATGGGGCCTTTCAGCTTGATGAAGGGCGTGGCAGCCCGGGGGCTTCTTCGGATAGGCCGGCTACGGTGGACCTCCCCGCCCAAAACATAGAGGTGGCGGCGGTCCCCGAGGGAGTAAAGCTCACCGTCCGGGATATCCGTTTTGTGGCCGATTCAGACGAAATTCTGAGCAGCGAGCGGGGGCGACTGGATTTGATTGCCCGGGCCATAAAGTCTGTCCTGGGTTCTTCCCCCAACCAACCGCTTATCCTGGTGGAAGGTCACACCGCCGCCGTGGGACGCCCTGCGGCAGAGCAGGAGCTTTCGGTTCGGCGGGCTAAAAAAATCGTGGATGAACTGACCGCCCGGGGTATTCCGGCGGAGCGGTTTATATACAAGGGATGGGGGAGCACACGACCCCTGGCGGATAACAGCACTGAGGCCGGCAAAGCTAAGAACCGACGGGTAGAGATAACTATTCTGCAATAAGAAGGGAGGATGGGATGATTACCCTACAAGACGTAAGCAAAACCTACAGCAAGAATAAAACAAAGGCCCTGGATTCTATCGATCTAACCATCCCTGATGGGTGTATTTTCGGATTTCTTGGCCCCAACGGAGCCGGAAAGACCACCACTATCAAGTTGATTACCGGAGCCCTTGAGGCTGATGAGGGGCTTATTTCCGTGGATGGGCTGGAACTTCCCTCCCGGGCCCTGGAAGCAAAGGCCCGCATCGGCTATGTACCGGATAACCCGGAACTCTTTAGCCGGCTGAAGGGTATCGAATTCCTTAATTTTATTGCGGACCTGTACAAAATAGACCGGGAAACCCGGCGGGAACGGATCGAAGTCTATACCAGACGTTTCGAAATAGCCGATGTGCTTGCCGGTCAGATCGGCAGCTACTCCCGGGGAATGAAGCAAAAACTCATGGTATGCGCCAGCCTCCTTTCGGATCCGTCCAACTGGATCCTCGATGAACCCCTGGTTGGACTTGATCCCCAGGCAGCCTTTAACCTGAAGGAACTTATGCGGGAGCGGGCCCGGGCAGGAAAATGTGTCTTTTTCTCAACCCATGTGATGGAAGTGGCCGAAAAACTCTGTGACCGCCTTGCCATCATCAATAAAGGGACGATTGTATTTACCGGTACCCTGGATGAGCTTAAGGATCTTCGGGGAAAGGATGGTTCCCTGGAGTCCCTGTTCCTGGAACTAGTGGAAAGTGGCGATGAAAGCGGAGGCTCCAGAGTATGAAAGCCATAGGCTCCATCATCCGGTTTTATTTTACCACCTTTTATGCGCTTCCGACGTTGCGAGATCCTCACGGCAAGATATCTGCAAAAAGCCTGTTGAAACTGGGGGGTACCATCATCCTTTTTGGGTATATATTTGGTGCCTTTGGGTATATGTCCTGGGAGGTGTATTCTTCGTTATATCAAATTCTGGCCCCTATCGGTCTTGCCCGGCTGGTGCTCGTCTATGCTCTTTTGTATGGTGGCCTTGTGGTCGCCTTCATAAGTTTTATCTCTGGCTTTTCTACGGTGTATACGAACGAGATGGAGACCTATCTGGCGACCCTGCCGGTGCGACCGGTTCACCTGTTGGTGGGTAAGGCCGCATCCCTCGCGATCCCCCATTTTTCTTTTGCTCTTTTTGCCATGGGTGGTGGTTTTGTGCTGTATGGGATTGCGGAGAAGATGCCCTGGCTCTTTTTTATAAACGCCTTGCTCGTGGTCCTTATGACAACGATATGGGTGAGCGCCCTCGGCTACTGCATCAGTATTCCCCTTCTTTTAACGAGCAAGTTTTTCCGTAACCGGGACCGGATACTGGTACTTGTCGGTTTAGCCATGATGGGGATAATTTTCTTCTTTAATTTTTCGATAAACCGTTTCCTTTACTCATCCGCTACTCCCGAAGAATTGATGGCCCTGCTCCAGGGTCCCAACGAGACCTTTGTACGGCTTCTTGATGCACTGCCGCCCCTCCAATTCATCCTGGTGGCGCTTTTTAAAGCGGCCCATCCGTGGTATACCCTGGCGTTACTGGGGATTGTGGGGCTAGTTTCCCTCGCCGCCTACGGAGTTTTCTTTGTCCTGGCGCCGCTCCATACGAAGGTAATCCGTCTGTTCTCCGAACAGCACCTCAAGCGAATGAGCCGAACCCAAACAGCGGCTTTTCTTAAGACGAAGACCGGCCCCCAGAGAAAACTGGTGGCCCTTCTTCTGCGGGAGCTGCGAAGCATGAACCGGGAACCGGTCTATTTTTTGAACGGCCCCTTCATCATTATCCTGATTCCCCTTTTAATTGGGATAAGCCTGGTGGTTTCTCTGGGAAATCAGGGTTCGTTGAACGAACTACGGGAAGCCATCCGGACATCCCTTACTCCCCTTTACCAGGTTCTCGCGAGCAGTCTGGTGGGGGCCTTCCTTGGGTCGGCCACCAGCATTACCTGCACTGCCCTTTCTCGGGATGCCAAGCATATAAGCTATATGAAAACCCTACCGGTTTCTTCCTCCCTGTATCTTATGGCAAAGTTGCTGCATGGTCTTCTTTTTGGTCTTGCAGGTTCCCTGATAGCGGTATTCCTTGGCCTTTTTTTATTTCAACTTGAGCTTCCCCTGGGGGCGTTTGTGCTGGCTTCTTCCTTAACGTTTTCAGCGCTGTTTAATGTGATAGGCCTGTATATCGATACCCTAGCCCCCCGGCTCAATTGGGAAAGTCCCGTGGCGGCCATGAAGCAAAACATGAACGCGGTGGTCATGATTCTCATGGAGATTCTAGTATTGATTGGTGCCGCAGTGCTTACCATTTTCTGGGCTCAGACATGGGTACAGCTAACACTGGCCATGGTGGTCGTGCCGCTTTTCCTTGTTGGGGGCCTCCTGGCGTTCTATATCCCCTTTGGGGAACGGAAACTAAGAAAGCTGGAAGTGTAGAAATGATATTGTCCTGGCGACCTTAGGTATTCTTCAAAAAATTACAATCTTTTCTTTTCTCAGAATCTAGGGAAAAGAGGCGTAGGCTATTTTGTTAGTCCTCTTTTTTAGGGTATAGTCTTTTTATTATGTACAAAGCTTATACAGATAAATCGTTACAAATTATCAAAAAACTTCTTATCCCCTATCGGGGGTTTGGAACTTCTTTGTGGTCTATGTTTTTTGCTACGATGATAAACCGATTTGGTGATTTTGTGGGTTCTTTTTTGGCGCTTTATTTATCCCGTATTTTAGGTTATAACACGGCTCGTACCGGTTTTATCATTTCCCTTGTGTTTACCGCTTCTGTGATTGGTTCAGTACTTTCGGGATGGGTGGCTGACCGACTTGGTAGAAAAGAGAGTCTTATTCTGTTTCAGGGCCTGGATGCTGGCATCAATCTGGTTTTGAGTTTTATGGTTCATGCCTCATGGGTTCCCTCGCTTATTATATTAGGGAGCCTTTTTCGAGGTGGCGCCCGACCGCTTATTAGTGCTGTTCTTACTGATCTAGCTCCTACGGATAAACGCAAAGAGGTCTTTGGTCTCCAATACTGGTCTATTAATGTGGGTGTTGCCCTGGGACCTCTTGTGGCGGCGGTACTTTTTGAGCGTTCTCTTCCCTGGCTTTTTAGGGGCGATGCTCTTACTACCGTGTTTTCAGTATTGCTCATTGCTACTGGAGTTCAAATACCACAGGAATGTCATGTGGCCTCATCATTGGAACATCACGATGATCGGAGAGCTTTTCTGGCCTTTGTGTCTAGGCCTATACTTATGGCTTTTTCAGGGATTGCCTTTCTTTCTAATCTTACCTATTCGCAAACGGGGTTTGGCTTGCCTATGACGGTATCTCGTCTCATGGGGAATGAGGGACCACGAACTATGGGATACCTTATGTCTCTTAATGCGATAATGGTTATTTTATTTTCTATCCCGATTGCGCGTCTTTTACGTTTCTGGACTCCAATGCGATGCCTATTTCTTTCAGGTCTTTTTTATGTGGTTGGTTTTGGGATGTTATCCTTCCCACTTTCGTTCTGGGGATTTGCCTTATCTACCGTGATATGGACGATAGGTGAAATTATCGCAGCCACGAATACAGGGGTTTTTCTTGCCCGACATTCTCCGGCCAACTGGCGGGCTTCGTTTCAATCTTTTGTAGGAGTATGTTATTCGGGGGGATGGGTCATTGGACCGTTGATAGGCGGATGGATCATTGCGGAAAGAAGTTATAGGTCTTTATGGCTAGCTACCGCTGGGATATGCCTTCTTTGGGCAGTACTTGCCATCGCGGTGGATCGCTGGGATCGAAGGATTTTGTCGTATGAAACGCAAGTTTAAGGATAGTGAAGGACGGCTATTTAAATCAAAACAACCGATCCAGGAAGATCGGATGTCACCAGCTGATCTTCCTGTGGCCGAAACGGTTCTGCGGGCCTTTGTTCGGATGATGGACCTGAAGGGCCTGTATCGGCAGGGCTGGCTTAAGCGCGGGGTGCCGGAACTCCGGGCCGAATCGGTGGCGGACCATAGCTTCGGTACGGCCCTGCTGGCGTTACTTCTGGCGGACCACCTCGGTAAAACCGAGGATTTTGCCGGCCTCGATGCCCATCGCTGTGTGGAAATGGCCCTGATTCATGAACTGGGAGAAGTGTATGCGGGGGATATTACCCCCGCCGATGGCATTTCTAAAGAAGAAAAATACCGGCGGGAGCGGGAAGCCTTTGTCAGGGTCGTGGCGGGTTTGCCGCAGGCAGAGCGATTCCTTGCTCTCTGGGAAGAATTTGAAGCCGGTACCAGCCCCGAGGCTCGTTTTATTCGTCAACTAGACCGGCTAGAGATGGGGATTCAGGCGGCACTCCTTAAATCCGAGGGGTTTGCTCACATGGATGAATTTATCGAAAGCGCCCGCAGGATCGTTACCCAGCGGGACCTGCGCGTTTTTCTGAGGCTTGCTGAAACCAAGGCCTCTAACGGCTCTGAATCGGGGGGGGTAAATAAAAAGGGATCGCGCCCTTTTCTTTGTGTCCCCAAGTCAGTATAGTAGGTATCATGGGGGACCTGATACAGTTCTGTATCTTTATATGTCTTGCATCCCTTGGGCTTCTGCGACTGCGCCGTTTTTATACGGCCCCCCTCTCCCTGCTTTCTTTGGATCCCCCTGATTCTAAGCCCGGTGATACCGGTGAGGATGCCAGGCCAATTCCTTCTCTTTCGGTGCCACTTTTTTCGGTGATTATCCCCGCCCGTAACGAAGAACGGCGGCTTCCTGGCCTTTTGCAGTCCCTAAAGAAACAGACGCTGCGGCCCCGGGAAATCATCGTTGTGGATGACGGTTCCACCGATGGGAACGCCGTGGTTCGCTGTATCGTCGGTTATTCCGAATTCATACATGGAAGGATCGCTTGCCAGAGGCGGGGGCCCTCTTCCCTTTTCATCCCTTTGATAAATCCCACCTGGCCCAGCATGATCGGGACTACTTTGCCCGTTTTGTTTTAGAAACCTGCCGGGCCGAACTGTCTCACCTCTTGCCCTTTCTGTTCTATCCCCTTTGCCTTTTCTGGAACCCCTGGCCGGCAAACCTTATCATGTTTGCCTATGCGTTCCTGGCCAATGTTCCCTTTATTCTCATTCAGCGATATAACCGGGCCCGCTTGCTGGAACTTCCGATATTTGCCGGTAGCTCCCGCGGTACGAAACTTTAATGGTCTGATGCATGCTCTCCGGGCCTTATTAGGTCCTCTCCCTGGTGGCGCCGGGGATGCCCCCCGTTTCCCCTTGCCGGGAGCAATGTCTCCCCATCTTTCCTTTTGGGCCGTTTTTTAGCAGTCTAGAAAGTGTGGGTATACGAAAGGGCAATGCGGTTAAAATACCAGTAGGGAGCTTCGAATACCCGGGTTTCAAAGGAGCGATTCCTGGTGGTGGCGTCCGTATAGTCCCGATCTCGTTTAAATTGAAAGAGGAGAAGAAGACTATCCTTTTCTCCAAGCTTAAGATTGATCAAGGAACTAAGCTGCCAGAATCGAAAGTCTGATCCCCATCCGCCTGATGCCATGGTACTGTAATTTCGCACTTCGTCGATCCATTCTTCGCTTTCAGCCATAAAACCTATAAAGTTCACCAGGAGCGGCATCTGGTAGCCGACAATATAGGTGCCGTAGAATTTGGTACCGTTAAAATTTTCTCCCCCATCGGCTTCGTAGAGCCATGCCTGATGATCGGTGGCGCCAGTATACGCCTTATATTCCACTTTAGCGGTCACCACAAAAACAAGGTGATTCCATTCGCCCGGGAAGAGGGCTGCCACATCAAACTGGAACGTCCCCGCCCCCCAGACTCGCCAGACAAGGCCTCCAAAGGGGGTGAGCTGAAGGGAAAGGTCATTGCTGGCCGGATTCAGCCCAAGTCCCTGGAAGGGGCCGGCAGTCCAGCCGGTGCCAAGGGCTGCGCCGGCATCAAAGACCAGAAAGGCGATGGGCGATAGGGAGCACTGTCCCACGCCATTTATGGAAACCGGTGAAAGTTCAAGGGAACCCTTCCCGGTTACGGCATTGTTTGCCATTAGCCCCGGCCCTGCTAAAAAAGGTGTTGAATGGGTATACGAAAGAACCGCCTTCGCTTCTGCCCCACCCCAGGTGGAACCCAGGCTTCTCAGGGCCGATGGGGGCTCCTGCCCTTCTATATAGGTGTAGTTAATGGGGGCAAATCCGCTTGATTGGTAGCCCCCTAGGTTCGGTGGATAATAGGCCGCAAGAAGATTCAAGGAGAAATCTCCCGCTCCTACGGCATTACAGAGCAATACTGCACCAAGGACACTTAACGCGATTCGTTTCATGGTTAACCTCCTTTTTTGCAACCCGGTGACGCTCCGTGGGTTGCCTTCTTCCATCCAGGCTTCAGCTTTATAACAAGGAAGACACTTCCCCTTTCTGGGGACCTTTTTTCTAATTATTTTTTATCATTTTTGTTTGTAAAAGGTAAGATGAAATGATAAGGGCCGCTTTTTTTTCAGAAAAGGAGGAAGATTTTCTGGAGGGACCCTTCTTTTGTTGAGCGAAATCGATTTCGATAGTATACTGACGGTGCTTTATGCGATGAAAAGGAGGTTTCTTATGAAAGAAAACCGACCCTCTCTTGGTAAAAACATCCTGAGATTTGTTGGTGGGGCTTTGTTCTTTTCTTTGCTCGCAGGAGGAGTCATAGGGTGTCGTACTCAAAACGCAGCGGAAGGTAAGGTTCCTCAGAACGCTCCCTATAAGGATGCGGGACTTCCTGTTGAAAAACGGGTGGAGGATCTCCTTTCTCGCATGACCCTCCAGGAAAAAATTGGTCAGATGACCCAGATTGAACGGGGAAGCCTGCGGCCCGGGGATATCAGTCGTTATTTTCTGGGTAGTGTGTTAAGTGGTGGAGGCGGAGCCCCTCGACCTAACACGGTGCAGGGCTGGCAGGACATGATCCGCCGGTATCAGGAAGAGGCCCTCGCAACCCGCCTCCAGATCCCGATCATCTACGGAGTCGATGCGGTTCATGGGCACAATAACCTACAAAACGCTACGATTTTTCCCCATAACATCGGGCTGGGTGCTACGGGAGATGCGGACCTGGTGCGCCGTATCGGAAAGGCCACCGCCCTGGAAATGGCTGCCACCGGCGTGTATTGGAATTTTGCCCCCTGTATTGCGGTTGGCCGGGACCCCCGCTGGGGCCGTTTTTATGAATCCTATGGAGAATCGAGCGCCCTGGTAGCCCGCCTCGGAAGGGCTTACATCGAAGGCTTTAAAGATGCGGCGGCCTTACTGCCGGTGCGGCCGGTAACAACGGCAAAGCACTTCATTGGTGATGGCGGCACCCGCTGGGGAACTTCAAAAACCGATACCTATAAGATTGATCAGGGAGATACGGTGGCGGATAGGACGTATCTTGAGGAAGTGCTGTTTCCCCCCTATAAGGCGGCGGTTGAAGCGGGGGTACGGACCATCATGGTATCCTTTTCCAGTTTGAATGGCATCAAGATGCACGCCCATCGGGAATTGATTACCGATGTCCTTAAAAAGAGCTGGGGATTTACGGGTTTTGTGGTGTCCGATTGGGGCGGTATTGATCAGATTGATCCGGATTATTCCCGGGCGGTGGAACAGGGAATAAATGCGGGGATCGATATGGTGATGGTCCCCTACGATGCTCCCCGTTTTATCGACACCCTGGAGCAATTAGTACAAAAGAGGAAGGTTCCCCTCAGCCGGATTGATGATGCGGTTCGCCGGATTTTGCGGGTAAAGTTTGAGATGGGTTTGTTTGATGCGCCCCTTGAGGCCGTGCTTGCGGCCCAGCCGGCTTCGGTGGTCCGCTCTGCGGACCACCGGGCCCTGGCCCGGGAGGCGGTGGCAAAAAGTGTGGTGATCCTTAAAAACAATGGGATTCTGCCGTTAGGTGGGTCTGGCTCGGGGACCACCGGGGCCAGGGCCGAAAAGGCCGGCGGGGCAGAGAAGGGAGGGGTAGCAGGAGCCGGTACCGGTCCCCGCCGCCTTTTCGTGGCCGGCTGGGCCGCCGACGATATCGGTATCCAATGTGGCGGCTGGACCATCGACTGGCAGGGTAAACCCGGAAACATCACCGCCGGCACTACCATCCTAGGAGCCCTGCGAGAAGCTCTTCCTGGGGTAGAAATCATCTATGACCCGCGGGCTGACTTTGAGGAAACCCCGGGAAGTGGCGCCGGTTCAGGATCAGGAGCGAAGAATGCCCCTCAAAGTGGCGCAAAGACTGCATCGGACAGGGGTGAACTTTGTATCGTGGTGGCCGGCGAATTTCCCTATGCAGAAGGAAAGGGTGATACGGCACGACCCGAACTTCCTCCCCGGGAGCAAGAAGCCCTCCGGGAAGCCCGGACTCGCTTTAAGCAGGTTATCCTGGTGATTATAAGTGGTCGTCCTCTTGTTTTGGATGAGGAGTCCCTATCCTGCGATGCCATCCTTGCGGCTTGGCTTCCCGGTACCGAGGGAGCCGGTGTGGTAGATATCCTTCTTGGACATGTTCCCAGTACTGGCCGACTTCCCTGTGCCTGGCCCCGTTCGGTGGAGCAGCTTCCCCTGGATACCCTTATTCAAGGGAACGAAAAACCCCTCTTCCCGGTGGGCTGGGGGGTGGAGTGAGATAAAGGCTTGGGATTTGTTTAGATTAGTTTAAAATAGTAATTGTTTTTGTTGACAAAAAATAGAGTTCCCCCTTAGAATATCCCTAAAAAAGCCTAGTATGAGCTTTCTGGGTAAAAAGGGGGAGTTTTTTATGCAGGGACTTCGGTATTTAGGATGTATTCTTATTCTTTTGCTCATATTTATATCGTTATCCTGTAAGAGTTTGGAAAAGGGAGCTTCTATGAATCCTTCTGACATGGGAAAAATGATGGCTATCGTACGGCTTCAAGAAAATTCTCTGTTTGGTCAATCTCAAAGGGTGGGCCTTGAATACGTGCTTCGTCTCGAACCGGATCGACTCTTGGCGCCAGTGTCTGAGGCCCTTGGTCGTGGCTCAGAAGCGAAGGCCGCCCGCTACGGTGGTTGGGAAAGTCGCCAGATTGCGGGTCATTCTTTAGGTCATTATTTGTCTGCCCTGGCTGCTTTCTGGCAGGTCACAGGGGACTCCCGTATTGAAGAACGGATTCGCTATGTACTTCAAGAACTTGCCCGTCTGCAACGATCCGATGGCTATCTTGGAGGGGTGGAAAGCCGTCCCTTTGATATAGCCGCTACAGGAACTTTTTCGGTAGAAGCCTTTAGTCTCGCTGGCTATTGGGTCCCCTGGTATTCAATTCATAAGATATATGCGGGACTCATAGATGTGTACGTGGCTACGGGAAATCCCCTTGCCTTATCCATCGTGCGTCGGATGGCCGACTGGGCAATCAACAGAACTTCCGCTATGACCGAACAGCAATTCCAAAGGATGCTCGAATGTGAGCATGGGGGCATGTGTGAGGTTTTTGCCGAATTGTATGCCCTCACGGGAGAGAAGAAATATCTTACTATGGCGGAACGATTTATCCATCATCGTATTATGGATCCCCTTATGAAAGAGATTGATGTGCTCCAGGGCCTCCATGCAAATACCCAGATCCCCAAAGTAATCGGTTTGGCTCGCTTATATGAACTTACAGGAAAAGAAGAATATCGTCGGGCTGCGGAGTTCTTTTTTAAAAATGTGGTGGACCATCGTTCCTATGTGATTGGTGGAAATTCGGTACGTGAACACTTTGGGCCCCTAGATCAAGAACGCCTTGCCCGGGATACCTGCGAAACCTGTAATACCTACAATATGCTCAAGTTGGCAGAACACCTGTTTCGATGGAACCCCAGTTCGTATTATGCCGATTTTTATGAGCGGGCCTTGTATAATCATATTCTGGCTTCACAGGAACCTGAAACGGGGGCAAAATGTTACTTTATGTCCACCGATCCGGGGCACTTTAAAGTATATGGTACAGAAGATAATTCTTTCTGGTGTTGTACCGGCACAGGAATGGAAAATCCTGCTCGCTATAATCGTTTTATCTGGGTGCGAGAAGGAAATACCCTGTATGTAAATCTATTTATTCCTTCTCGATATGAAAACGAAGGAAGTGTTTTTCAATTAATTACCAATTTCCCGTATGAAACGAAAGCTCACATTGAAATTAGTTCCTCCGGGGGAACCTCTTCTTCCCAGGGAATTTCTCAGATTCGTATTCGCCGCCCTGCCTGGGCTAGGGAGTCTTTTAAAGTTTCGTATAACGACAAAGTTTACACTACCGAAGAGTACGGATACATAACCATTCCGGGGCCTTTTCCTTCTGGGTCTTCAATTCAGCTTGAATGGAATATGGGTCTGCATGTCTATGTAACCCGGGATAGGGAACGGCGAATTGCTTTTATGTATGGCCCTCTGGTATTGGCGGCCCGGCTTGGCAAGGAGAATTTCCCTTCCACCGATGTAGTGGCGGATCATCTTTCATTGATGTATCATCCAGATCCTACGAAAATAGGGGCCTTCTTAGGGGACCCTCAGAATTCATCCCAGTGGATAAAAATAAAAGATCCTACCCGTCTTGAATTTGAATCTCTCCCTGGCGCTTTTTCAGAGGGGCAGCGCTTCATTTTGATTCCCTATTTTGCCCTGCATCATGAGCGATATACCATTTACTTTGATTCTCAGGAGTATAAAGCCCCCAGTCGAGAAGACATCTATGGTCCCCAGACCATCGACAAGGTGTACCCGGGACAACAGCAATCGGAAATTGAACACGATCTTAAGAGCAAGCAATCCTATTCGGGATATCTTCCTTCAGTAGATATGACCTGGCGTGATGCCCGCGGCTTAGGATCCTACTTCTCGTATCGCATGAAATTCAAAAAAGATAGGGCTAATACACTCTTAGTGGCGTACTATGGTCTGGATGGCCCCGTAGGAGCTTTTAAACGGAAATTTACTATTTCGGTCAATGGGACGGTGATAGCCACCGAAGAATTATACCCTCAAGGGGTCGATGGACCGGTGGATGTGAAGTATCGGATTGATCCTGAGATTCTTAAAAATCTCCCTGCTGATGAAAATGGCTTTGTCTTTGCGGAGCTTCGTTTCGCCACCACCGGTGGTACGAGTTATGCCGGTGGTATTTTGGAGCTTCGGGTGCTTACGGAAGCACCATAGGAAGGCTGTACGAGAGGAAACATCGAACTATGACCAAGCCACCTTGATGTTTCGGAGATGAACTTCAAAATTTTAAAATTCTGAGGTCTGGGCGATGTTAAAGGGCTACGCCAGGAAATGCCTGGCGTAGCCCTATTTTTTTAGTTTACCGTGCTTGTAAAAGAAAAAGTAATAAATGAATGAGCCGGAATAGTGCAGTGAAGCGTACCGCCTTTAATGGAGAAATCGGTAAAATTTTGAGGTTCTACTTCGTGTGGATTTTCAAAACTATTGTGGCCGTTAAGCTTTGTGCTTGTGAGAATTCTGCCAGTCATTTTTTGTACCTCTCCACCCCGCAGATCGACGCTTATGGGGTATGATTTCTCGGGATCTATATTGGTGAGGGAAAGCAAGAATCTTCCATTTTTTCGAGATGCAGAAATTGAAAGGGCTGGGAAGGTTGTATTGTTGTATTCTAGCACAGGATTTTCGGGGTTCAAAATGATAGGGAGGGCAGTACCATCCATATGATCCTTTTTCATTTCAAGAACATGATACGTAGGGGTAAGCACCATTTTTTCTCCCTCGGTAAGGATGGGAGCCTGGAGTACGTTGACCGCCTGCGCTAGGTTTGCCATCACCACCCGATTGGCATGGTGATGGAAGATGTCTAAATGAAGACTTGCGGAAAGGGCATCCCGAATAGTGTTTTGTTGATAAAGAAAACCTGGATTGGTACCCTCTTCTACCTGGTGCCAGGTGCCCCACTCATCTACCACAAGACCTATTTTTCGGCGAGGATCGTATTGATCCATAATAGCGCTATGACGGGTAATGAGCTCATCCATGCGCCAGGCATTTTTCATTAATATAAGCCATTTGTCGCTGTCTGCTTCTAAGGCTTTCCCTTTCTGTTCCCAGCTTCCTGCAAAAGTATAGTAGTGAAGGGATATGCCATTGACGAATCGATCTTCGGGAAGCCCTGAGGGGCAATATACTAACTTCTTCATGAGGGTTTCCATCCATCGGTAGTCGTCTACATTAGGCCCCCCTGCAATTTTGTACAGCCGCTTATTCCCGTAATTCCGACAATATACCGAATAATTTCGAGCCTTGTCGGCGTAATATTCAGGGGTCATGCCACCACCACACCCCCAGTTTTCGTTCCCGATTCCCCAAAAACGGACATTCCAGGGTTTGTCCCGACCATTTTGTTTTCGTAGTTCGGTCATGGGGCTCTGGCCATCAAAATTAAGATATTCTACCCACTGACTCATTTCATGAACCGTACCAGAACCCACATTTCCGGTAATGTATGGTTCTGCTCCCAAAAGTTCGCAGAGTTCCATAAACTCGTGGGTTCCAAAATGGTTGTTTTCTGTAACACCACCCCAGTGGGTATTGATCATGGTGGGCCGCTTGTTTTTAGGACCAATCCCGTCCATCCAATGATATTCGTCGGCAAAGCAACCTCCTGGCCAGCGGAGATTGGGGATGTTTAGCCTTTTGAAGGCCTCTACCACATCAAGCCGGATACCATCTTTATTAGGAATAGGGCTATCTTCGCCGACGTAGAAACCTCCGTAAATGCAACGGCCTAAATGCTCTGCAAAATGCCCATAGATGTGTTTGTTTATAGTGGGGCCCGGTGCATCTAAATTGATGATTGCTGTGTGTTTCATTCGTATGCTCCTCTTTGCTGCGCTTTATGGTTGTAAATACTGAACGCCCCAAAGGGCTTCATTATTTTCAGAGATAGCGGTAAGTGAAAGGGTTGGGTTGCCTGCTTCGTCGTTGGTCTGGATAAGAACTCCTTCGAAGTGGCCGTTTGTTAATGCTAACTGTATGTCTGCGGTGGTTGGATTGTAGGTCCAACTACCAATGTCTCGACCAGTGTTGTCCCGGACCCGTCCGTTTGTCTGTAGGAAATATTCTTTTCCCTCTTCGATTACCGAGCTAATGGTTGTTCCATGGTTGACAAAATAGTAAAAGCCTGAAACCTCATCTATGGTATGGCCAGTGGCGAGTTTTTCTGTCCCGTTGTACGCAAAGGGGGCTGCTACAACCCACCCGTCGCTGGTACGGAACATGCGACGAACCCGGATTTCATGATATTCGTTTCCTCCATCGAAACGGGTATGATGAACTAAGAAAATGTCACCAGTTTCATTTATTAAAGCTGAATTGTGTCCCGGTGCCATGTAGGCCTGTAAAAAGGTGGGGAATTTGTAGTTTCCCATCAGCTTTATTCCGTAAGGAGTATGGTTTGCTTTCCCTTGATCGAGGGTTTCTCCTTTTTTATCAGTGTACGGTCCATCAGGATTTTTAGATCGGAACAGTCGGATCTGGTATCCCCCGTTACTCTGGAGGCTCCCATAAGATACAAAAAGGTAGTAGTAACCACTTGTTTTGTCATAGATGATATAAGGGCCTTCAACTGAGTTGTGTAACCCTCCTGCTAAATGCCGTCCAAAGTAGGGGTCAATGCCTTTTGCTGGATTGGCTTTAGGATGAATGGGGTACCCTGTTTTTTGATCAATTTCCAAGATGAAAATACCCCCCGACCATGATCCATAGGTCATCCATAGGCGTCCTTCTGCATCGTAAAACAGGGCCGGATCGATAGCGTTGGGCCAGAGAGTATTTTTGTAATTATTAAAATGAAAATATCGAGTTGTGTTTTCTGGGCCTACAACCGCTTCCACATTGGTTTCCTTAATGGTTGTTCGTGTAAAACCGGAATACAGAATAATATCCTGAAAGTGATAGGGCCCTTCTACAGAGTCGGCGGTGGCAAAGCAAAGATTAGATTTGATATAGGTCGATGTGGTGCAGAAATACATCATCCATTTGCCCATCACGGGATTGTAAATAACATCGGGGGCCCATACCGAATAGGACCCTTCACTATTACGTCCTACATATTTAAAAGCCCTTAAATCTGGATCAAAAAGATTGTCGAATAGTTTGTTGTACTTTGTAACTCCCGAGTGTAAGGGCTGCCAACTGATAAGATCCTTGGATACGGCCGAGGCCATATGAGAGCCGAAAACGTAATAATTCCCATCTGCCGCTACGATAGAAGGATCGTGTACAGAGACACCAGTACGTAAAGAAGATTTTTTAAGAGTAACCGGGTCTATCCGATGGGGTAGTTCTGCACAGGCTGAAAACATGCTTACCGCTCCTGCTAAACTAAGTATTGTAATAGTCGATATTTTTCGACATTCCCGCTGGTGTTTCATAAAAATATCCTCCTGAATAAAAATCTGTGGGGGAGTTTGCTTGCGAAATTAGAGGGGGTGCCATTTTAACTTGGCCTTGATCCCCTGATTGTAGTTCCCGAAACCTTTCCCAAAAAGAGTAAGTCCGCCGGTGGTTTCAGAATTGTTGGGAACACTGATGCGGAAACAGATGTCGCTTGTAGAGGTAATCCCAAGATCATGAATAGTGGTCTTAGAAAGTTGAAGCCCATCCATAAATGTCCCATTTTCTCGGATGGAAAGGATTTTCATAAATCCACATTGGCTCCAGGTCGGTTCCCACCATGTAGGGGTGAGCAACCCTTTTTGAGTAACCGGTTCTACGGGGTTAGACCACGTTCCTAAAGGAATGTCATTAATTGAAAAAAGAATATCCGAAGCCCGGTCGCTTCCCTTGGGGGCCTCTGCTTTTATTTCAAAACTCAAAATAAGTTCTTCTGGTTTCTGATTAGATTTGAGGAAATTAGGAATTCGATATTCCACATAACCCGATGCAAACCACAATATCCCTGCATTAATCCGATCTGGATGAGCAAAGAAACGGGGATCATCATAACTTCCAATAAGATGCTCTATAGTAGCAATCCCGCAGATAGGATTGATTTTGAAATCGAAAAAAAGCCCCACGTCTAGTTCTATTTCATACATCGATTCAGGGATGGTGTCGTTACTTAAGTCCACTACTAATGATTCATGCGGAAGGCTGCAAATCTTTTGGATCCCTTTTTTCCCCATAGCGGTGGTTACATCGATGAGATTCGCTTCCTGTAACATTCGGATGTGGCTGGTTAGCGCTCCTTTAGAGATTTTAAGCAATTCTGCCAGGTCATTCATATTAAGATACTGGTATTCTGAAAGAAGAGAGAGAATCTCCAGTCGAACAGCGGATCCTAAAGCCTTAAAAATTTTGGTCCCTTCCCGTATGTCCTTCAGATGAATCATGGGTTTGGCAACTCCCTGATTAAAGTTTAGATATAAATAAAATAGTACATAAAATATTTCTTTGCAACTATTTTTTTGATAATTTTCTTGTTTTATTAATCCCTTTCATCCTGATTCTAATGGTATAAATTTTTGTATAAATGTTTAGAAAAAATTTGACAATATTCGATATGTGCCGTAAAATACAGAAAAAATAAGGGGGTTGTGGTTATTAGTTTAGGTTTTTCATGACAAATATCGGTTGAATTTAAACTTGTTGGCTAGGAAAAATAGCTAGAGTTAGGTAGGTGTTCTCTGTTTGGGGGAGTCGCAGAGAATGCTGCCTGTCATGAATACCTAAATTAGTAATGATCAACCCCTTTGAGAAAATGAATGCCTTAAGCGAAGGAGGTTGAGCATGAAGAAAAGCTCAAGAGGGCATATGCCCGGTGTTAGCAGAATCGTTTTAACCAGAACGATTTTCTTGGTGGGGATTGGAATGTTTATGGTTGGTTGTGGGATGCCCACGATTGGGAGGAGTAGTGGAAATACCACACAGGAGGCGCCAGAGACCACATCTGCTCTCAATCTTACCAATTCTACGGCTGTCGCAGTGTATCAATTTGAAGAGAACCTTAATGATGAATCATGAAACAATAATACAGCCACTGCTACAGGGAGTACTTCCTATGTAATAGGGTATCGTAACAAATCATTGAATCTGAGTAATGCTTCAAACGTTCTTAATGTCGCTTATCTTACCCTTCCTGATAATCTAGTAGGAAAAACCTTCACCATTTTCTATTGGGCCAAGGTGGGGACCTGGAATACTGGTTGGGGCGCCCTGGCCCACATGATTTTTAAGACCAGTAGTGGTCCCTGGGAAGGCTTTGTGAGCCATGGAGCGAATAGTGATACGAGTTTTTATGCCCGTAACCGGAACGACCTTGCTGACAATTGGGGCGATATCTTTGCCACCCTGCCTACCACGGGTGAGTGGTTCCATGTCACTGAGACGATGGATACCAGTGGGGTAGCTACCCTTTATATCAATGGAACCGCGGTGGGAACCTATGACACCGCCTATGAAAACTTTACCGCTGCCCAGGTTTCGATCATGTTTGGTCAGGATACCTGGCAGGCCCAGGGGGTGGTTCTCGACGATGTGGTCATCTATGATCGGGCCCTTTCGGCAAGCGAGGTAACCCAGCTTTATAACGGGACACTTCCGTAAGAAAGAAATCATTACATGGCGGTTGCTCTTGAGAGCACAAAACAAAAGATGGAGGATGTATATGAATAAACGAATAGGTATTATGGCTAGCCTGCTGCTAGCCCTTGGCTTGGTAGCCCAGGCCCAACAGGTCACGTTTCACGGGTATGCCGATTATTCTAACTATTTGTTAACCACCTATGCCCGGCAAAGTGGGGGTGGTAGCTGGGAACAGTTTGAATATGGGGCAGGGCAAGGTTCCTGGTATGGTGGACGCACCGAAGTAAACATGTTTGTGGATTCCCAAAACATTCATTTTGTTTTGGGAATTCGTCTTGGTGCGGCGGATCTTGACACCTGGTACGACATTTATGGGGACGATGTTCCCTTTTATCAGGGAAATGTACGAATCAACGTGACCCCCTATTTGGATGTGCTTACGGGTAAATTCGAAGAGCAGGCCTTTGGATACATCACCTATGATCAGGCCTGGGGCTTTATTTATGCGAGCAACGTGGCGGACCGGGATGTAGGACAGTATCTTACGGCTGTCGAGATTAAACCACCGATGGTTCAGGGGCTTTCTATTCTGGCGGGGCTTCCCATTAAACCCTGGGGAACCAATGATGGTTGGGGGAGCATGCCTGCAAACAACTACTGGCAGAACCTTATCGATCAATTTAAGATCAATGTGAAGTATACCTTGCCTATCGGGATAAATCTGAAAGCAGGGTATTACCATGGCCTTCAATATAGTGCAAGTAACTGGGAAGGCGATGATGATGTAGTACGAGAAGCCTACCTTAGTGGGGATAGTTCCAATTTTATGGGTACCGGCTTTGATCTTGCGGCAGGGTATAATTTCCAGTACAAGACCTCAACCCAGGGGATGAAGCATAATATCAACCTTTCAGGAGCTTTTCGACCTATGGCGGGGCTCCGTCTTGCTCTGGGTAACCGTTTTGCTTATGCGAATAATTTCCATACTGTAGCAAAGCAAATTCTGTTAGATCGGGTGGTTCTAGATACGCTGTACGATCTTCCTATTCCCCAGGTTCAGGCGGGATTCCGGGCGAACTTTACGTATATATCTGATTCTTCTGGTCAGGTGGGCTGCTATGTGGATGGTGATAGTGGAGATCTGGGTTTTTCTACTAATATCGATGCGGCCTATATCCCAACCAAACCTACCGACGGAACCTCTGGCATGGCCCTCGGTGCAGGAGCGAACGTGTACCTCAAAAAGAATTTCTCTAATGGTTATATCCAGATTGGGTACCAAGCTCAGTTCAATCGCTATGAATCAAAAAGTGCCGCTCAGGCTATTAGCCATTATATCCCCCTCAATATTGCCTTCTGGTTCTAGGACATACGGTTGAGGGTGTTACGTAAAGGTACTTTGTTCTTTGCAGTACTAAGTAAAGAGATCGTGGGCGTCCCTTTAAGGGCCCCACGATTGTCGAGAGGTTTTGTGGAGGTTAGAGATGAAGACCTATACTAATAAAAACCGAGTTCTTTGGATGGGGCTTGTTATTGCATCAATCTTGGCTTTAGGAAGCTGTGCTTCCGGAGCTCAAACTGCCCAGGAAAGTCTTCCAGGAGATTTTGATTTACACGCTCTGGCAATTTACACGATGGATGAAATTGAAGGGAACGTTTTGAAGGACAGTTCTGGTAAAGGGAACCATGCGGAAATTAGCCAGAATACACCTAAAACCACCGAAGGAAAGGTTGGTAAGGCTTTAGTATTTGATGGGGCAGAGACATACATCGTTTTAAAACCAACGGTCCTCGAAGGAAAAGAATGGACCTTTGCAGCCTGGGTAAATGCCGAGGCGTGGCCTCGATGGGCCCGAATCTTCGATTTTGGTGATGGGGCAACGGCAGATATGTGGTTTGGTTTTAGCGGCGCCGAAGCAGTAATGCGGGCCGATATTTTTGCCCCCCAGGGGTCGGTGATTGTATTAGGACCTTCCCTTCCAACTAAAGAATGGGTCCACCTTGCGATTACTGTGAATGGCCAGAAGATGACGATGTACGTAAATGGAAAGCAGGCCGCCTTTGGGTATACCAAACTATTGCCTTCGGTGGTGGTAAAGAACGGAATCTATATTGGGGCAAGCAACTGGCCCGATCCCCTCTTTGTTGGGAAGATGGATGAGATCCTTATCGCCGATGTGGCCTACACGGACAAACAAATCCAGGCCCTCATGAAGGGCATCCCGGTAAAAAAATAAATATTTTCCTACCAGGAGTCTTCCTGTTAACGGAAGATTCCTGGTAGAAAGGATAATCCCTATGCAATTGGTTAAATCTTCTCATTCCCCCTTTCTACTAACAACAAATAGATGGGTTAAAATGCTGATAAGAGGGGTATTCTTTTTATTTCTAGGCGCTTGTCGTCTTACCAGTGAGTATTCCAGTTCCACTGGCGATACTGCGATTCTTATCGATAAATACACAAAAACTATCACGGATACTAATCCTGCAACGTGGGGGCCGGTAAATACCCACGATCCAAAGCTATTTCAAGATGATGATGGAACGTACTATGTGTTTTCCACCGATGCAAGTATTGGTAATACCTGGCAGGGGGGTATTCAGGTCCGAAAATCAAAGGATCTTATCAATTGGGAGTGTCTTTCTACGCCTGCTCTGGGGAAATGGGACGAAGATCTTAAAAGCTGGTGTGGTTTTACGAGCGATGATGCAGCCTATACCTGGGCCCCTACGGTTATAAAATTCAAAGGGAAATACTATATGTACCATGGCGTGATTGTGGATGTGGCAGATAACGCTAACCGGCCCCGGGCATGGATTGGCCTTGCAATCGCTGATAAAGTGACAGGGCCATACCTCCCCGCCCATGAGTATGACCCAAATACGTATACGAGTTCCACGGTAGTTCGCTACACTTTTACCCGTACCACTGGAACCATTGATGCGGACTGTTTGAACGAGGGAGCCGGTTCCTGGAATAAGGGCTTTGGAGCTATCGATCCTGAGATAATCTGGGATGCTAATGGGGACATGTGGATGACCTATGGATCCTGGAAAGGGGGTATAGCTATACTTCGGCTTAATAATGATACAGGAATGCCCCTAAGTGGTTACCCGGCGGATACAATAAGTGGGGGATATGGAACTCAAATTGCAGGTGGTAACGGCGTTGCCTCAGAAGGAGCCTGTCTTTTCCGCTATGGAGATTACTACTATTTGTTTTATTCCCTTGGAGATCTTGGGTACGATTACAGTGTGCGGGTTGGTCGTCGCCCTGTATCTCAAGGAATCGCAGGGCCGTATTACGATGCCTCTGGGAAGGACCTAACTACTTTGACATGGAATGATTCCCATCAGTATGGGAATAAAATTCTTGGGGCCCATCAATTTAGTGGGGAATATGGTTGGCGTTGTCCCGGTGGTCAATCTATCCTTGTGGCTCAAAATGGCAAAATTTTTATGGCCCATCATACCCGAACCAATTTCAAACAAAGTTGGTGGTTTTATCTTCAGGTTCGGCAACTGTACTTTACTGAAGATGGATGGCCGGTCGTGAATCCTAATGAATACTACGGCGAAACCCTCAGAACGATGACGGTTCAGGAAGTGTCGGGTTCCTATAAGGTAATCCATACCATACGGGGTGCCACCTGGGCTAAGTTTACCAATTACGAAGGAGTTCAGAGTAGTAGCAATGTAAATACAGAAGATGCGAACGAAACCCTTTCGGTGGCAATAACTCTGAATTTGGATGGTACTGTTTCGGGGGCTTATACTGGGACATGGTCTGTGAGTGGCTCTAATATTACGATTATCCTTAAAACTACGAGTGGTTCCCCTATTGGGACTTACAAAGGGATTGTTTCTGAAGCGGTAGATTGGGCTCGAAAGGATAATACGAATCGGAAAACTATAACGTTTACTACTTTCTGTCCCGAAACAGGGGAATATTTCTTTGGGAATAAGGACTAAGAAATGAAACAGAACAGATGGAGATATGTGAAGGAAATTTTGGGGGTGTATTCTCTTTTTAAAAGAGGGCGCTATTTTTCATTTGTTGCAATCTCCCTCTCTGTGGGGCTACTCCTTGTTTCCTGTGTTACTTCAGAGGCTGTGCAACAGGAATCAGTTCCCTGGTCAAACCCGATCATTCGGGATATCTATTCTGCGGATCCTGCGGCCCTTGTGGTTGGAGATACGCTGTACCTGTATGTAGGGCATGATGAAGCGCCCGCCGGTGGGACAAGCTATGTGATGAACGACTGGTACTGTTATTCTACCCAGGACATGGTGCACTGGACGAACCATGGGCCAGTATTGTCAGTAAAGGATTTTGCGTGGGCTGATGGAAATGCCTGGGCAGCCCAGGTAGTGGAGCGGAACGGCAAGTTTTATTACTACGTGAGTGTGGCACAGGCGGCGACGGGAGGAATGGCAATAGGGGTAGCCGTAGCGGATAAACCTACCGGACCCTTTAAGGATGCCCTTGGAAAAGCGCTCATTACCTCAGAAATGACCCGTTTTGCAGGTCAGCCCCGCTGGAGCTGGGATGACATCGATCCTACTGTCCTGATTGATGATGATGGGCAGGCATACCTGTATTTTGGCAACACCTATCCTAAATATGTGAAGCTTAACGAAGACATGATAAGCTTCGATGAGAAGGTGGGGATCCAGAAACTCTTGCTCCCCTTTGTTGCGGGACTGCCTTTTACCGAGGCCCTGTGGATTCATAAATATCAGGGACGGTATTATCTTTCCTGGGCCGCTGGATGGGAAGAACAACTCGTCTATGCCACGAGTGACAAGCCTACTGGTCCTTGGGTTCCAGGGGGTAAGCTTATGAACCATGCGGAAAACTGCAACACCAGTCATCATGCAATCGTTGAGTTTAAAGGGAAATGGTACATTTTCTATCATAATGGCACATTACCGGGGGGTGGATCCTACCGGCGTTCGGTTTGTGTGGATTATCTTACCTATGATGAAGCGGGGACGATTCCTTTGATTACGCCGACTAGATAGAGCAAGTTGAGTACGGGTATCGTGGAATCATTGAAAACGCGAAAGGATAAATAAAACTAGGCCGGGATACAGAACATAAAAATACCCCTCAAAAAGGGTAGAATATAAAAAAAGAGCCTTCTTCATGGGGCGCCCCTTTTGGGGTGCCCAGCTTTTTTATTGAGACCCTGAAAAGGTCCTTAACGACGTTCCACGCCTCTTTTGGGTTATTGAGTGTTTGGAATTGGTTCTCCAAAGATTGGCATACCATCTGAGGTCCAGAAAATTCTTTGGATCCGTGTATGACGGTTGGGGTCATAGAGGGGATCCCCTTTGATTTCCTTGTAATCTCGAGCGTGGTAAACCAGCAGATCCTGTTTTCCATCTTCGGAGGTGGTAAAACAACTGTGTCCTGGACCGTAGATATGGTTTTTTTCAGAACTCTTAAAAACCGGTTCTGGGTTCTTATGCCATACTGAAGGATCAAGAGGATCTGCTTCTGCTGGTGCTATTAGAAGGCCGATGCAGTAATTATGATCGGTCCCGCTAGCTGAATAGGTAATAAAGATTTTGTTATGCTTAATAAGTACCGCTGGACCTTCGTTTACATGAAAAAGCCGCTGTTCCCACTCGTATTCAGGGCGACTAAGAAGTACAGGCTCTCCTTCGATGGTCCAGGGGTTTTTAAGAGCCGCGATCATTAGGTTGCTTACGGTAGGAGTATCGTCTGGCTTTTGGGCCCATACCAGGTATCGTTTCCCCCGAAGTTCAAACACAGTAGCGTCTAGAGTAAAATGGGTGGCCCCTGTTTCAATCCGGGCCTTTTCATACCACAGGCCTGTCATGGGATCTTCTTCTTCACATTCAAGCACATACTTTTCGATGTGCCAGATGTTCTCTGCCCGCCCTGCAGCATAATAGATATACCACTTGCCATCGAGGTAATGAATCTCCGGAGCCCAAATGTGTTTGCTCTGAGGGCCCTTTTGATGTTTCCACCACACAACTTTTGTGGGGGCCTCGGCAAGGCCGGCTAGAGTCCGGCTCCGACGAAGTTCTATACGGTCATATTCAGGGACAGAAGCTGTAAAATAGTAGTACCCATCAATATGACGATAGATCCATGGATCAGCCCTTTGTACAATAAGGGGGTTCTTAAGTCCTGGTACAGAAAAGTCCTCTCTGTTGTTCATTGGTTGTGTCCTTTATATAAGATTGATGGGGGAGTCGGTTTTTATTGCAGAGTCCACAATTTATGTGGCTTCTGCCCATTTTACCAGGATTCGTATACCCTGGTTATAATTGCCAAAACCTTTGCCAAAAATAGTTACCCCTCCGCAATGTTCTGCTTCCTTGGGAGAACTAATACGAAGAGAAATTTCACTTTGATGATTTAAGTCGAGATCATCGATAGTAATCGGTGAAATCTGAATACCATCAATAAAAGTCCCCTCATGATTTATGGTAAGAACTTTGAGCAGGCCATATTGATTCAAATTGTTGTACCACCATGAAGGGGTTAACATTCCCTTAGGAGATCCGAAATCCCCCGGGCTGGTCCAATAGCCAATACAGGTATTATTGATATGAAAATAAATATCTGAGGGCCAGTTTTCATTAACCCCCGGCGCTTCAGAACAAATTTCCATGCTGATTACCATTTCTTCCATTTTTTGTCCGGGTTTTAAGAAATTGGGTACCCGATACTCTACAAAGCCCATCGCGAACCAGAGGATGCCAGCATTAATTCGGTCAGGGTGGCTAAAGAAACGAGGATCATCAAAGCTGCCGATAACATGATCTACCGTGGCTATCCCACAGGTGGGAGTAATAGCATAATTAAAATACAATCCTACATCCAGTTCGATTTCATACGTAGAATCATTAACTGTATTATGTTTAAAGTCCAGTACAAGGGTATCATGGGAAAGACTACAGAGTTTCTGGGTTCCTCGTTTCCCTGTGGCGGTGGTGATCTGAATAAGATTAGCTTCCTGAAGCATTCGGATATGACTTGTAAGGGCCCCTTTGGTAAGCCCCAATAGTTCAGCCAGTTCATTCATATTAAGTTTGCCATGTTCAGAGATAAGAGCTAAGATTTCAAGCCGAATTTCTGAGCCCAGGGCTAAAAAAATCTTTGTTCCTTCCCGTATGTCTTTTAAATGGATCATAATATAATCCTTTTAGGATTCGCTTTTGTTTTAACGATTCGATGATAGTATATCTAAAACTAAAATACAAGTATTTTACCTTTTCTTCTACTGGGGTCTTTAGCAAATTATAGGGCAAAAATTAAAAAAAGTCTATAATAGTTTAGAAAAAACTTGACAGTATTCAGAAGGTGCCGTACAATCATCGAGAGGTTTAAAAGAGTTAGAGGCGTGTTCGTTACCGCAGTAATGCGGGGATATAAAACATGTGTTCCTCTCGGGGATTTTAGAGGGGCATCTGAAGTTATGGGAACAAGCCGCTTTCGGGCGATAAGCCTGAGAAGCACGGTCTTGTAATATAATCCTTTAAGTAAGGAGGGGCCCATATGAAGATATTTCAACGGGCAATGTTAGGTTGTTTGTGTACGGTTTTATCGGTTAGTCTTTTTGCTGAGGGGCAGAAAGATACTGGTAAAAAAACAACAGGCGGGGGTAAAACCCAGATTACCTTTATGACTCCTCTTTCAGGGGCCGATGGGGCATACATGGATAAGATTATCCAAGCCTTTAATGCGGCAAATCCTGATGTGGAGGTAACCCATCTTGTGGTAGGAGCTTCTACGGAGTATAAGCAAAAGTTTTCTACCGGTGTGGCTACCAAAACTGCCCCAGAGGTTCTTTTGATCCGAAAATTTGATATGCCCTTGTATCTGGATCAGTTTTCTGGATTTACTAAAGATGAGTTAAAAAAATATGGGATCGATGTAAATGATATCTATCCTAATCTTCTTTCAGGACTTGAGTATAAAGGTAAATTGATAGGAATACCCCTCGATGTTTGGATTTTCTACATGGCGTACAACAAGGCGAATTTCCGTAAAGCAGGTCTTGATCCAGAGAAACCCCCGTATACAAGGGAGGAATTCGTAAAAGCCATGGAAGCTCTGGTAAAAGTAACGCCAAAAGGGGTTACTCCTTACTATGAGAACATGAACTGGACCTGGATTTGGACCCATCTTTTGTGGCAGTTTGGGGGAGACCTCTTAACTCCCGACTTTAAGGCTCCGGCTTTCCAAAAGGCGGGTGTAGAAGTGCTGAAATTCTTGCTCGAACTCCAGCAGAAAAATATTATTCCTTCGGGAATTGTTGATCCAGGTCCTGCTTTTGAATCGGGAGATGCTTCCGTACTTATTACCGGCATTTGGACAATCAATTCCTGGAAGAACCTGTTAGGGAAAGATTTCGGATATGCAGTCGCCCCGCAGCTAGGTACCACCAAAGCCGTATTTGGGGGATCCCATGTTATTGCGCTCACCGATACTATGCTGAAGGATGCAAAGAAAAAAGAAGCAGCCATGCGCTGGGTAAAATACCTTTGGGATCATATGATTGACTGGTATGCCGCAGGTCAAACTCCGTCTCGTAAGTCTATTGCAGAAGGGAAGGAACTGAAAGAGAAGCTTCCTCATATTTGGACAGTAGCTCAACAGGTTCAGTATGTGAAATCTTTCCAGATGTTCCCCTATATATCGGAAGTTCAGGATGAAATAGCGGTGTATCTCGAAGATTGTCTCTTTACTAAAAAATTGAGTCCCGAAGAAGCAATGGACAAGGCTGCTAAGGCGGTACAGACTATTCTGAATGATTACTGGGCAACCCACTAGCCCTCTAAAGTAAGAATTGGGGGAGCTCGCTCCCCCTTTGTGTAGTAGGGGTATATATTTTTTGAGGTGTTTCCATGAAAAAGAAATCGGCTTATGCCCTTAGGAAAGAAATGAGTTCCTGGTTGTTTTTGTTGCCCCATCTGGCGCTATTCCTCCTTTTTATAGTAATTCCTCTTGTGATAAACGGCGTTATTAGTTTTTATAATTGGAGTCTTTTGGGAAATAAATCTTTTATAGGTTTTGGAAATTTTGTCAGAATTTTTACGGATGATAAATTCTGGCTTGCGGTAAAAAATACGGTTGTTTTCGCGATTATTAGTTTCCCCTTGGTGATTATAGTGGGGCTTCTTTTTGCTAGTCTCTTAAATCAAAATATTTACGGGAAATTGTGGATCCTTGTGGCTTTGGTATCGCCGACCTTTTTTGGTTCTGTGGGAATTCTTACTACCTGGAAATGGATCTTTGCATCCCATCCAGGGGGCCTTGCAAATTACTATTTGCACAAGTTAGGAATTATTAGTCAAACGGTCTCCTGGTTTGAAAATACTAGTCGGGCGTGGGCTATCATTATTTTTGTTACCGTATGGTGGATTGTTGGTTTTAGCGTTCTTCTCTATTTAGGAGCATTGCGACGGATACCCAAAGAACAATACGAGGCTGCAGAGTTGGATGGAGCAGGTCCCTGGCTTCGTTTTATTCATGTTACCTTGCCATGGATTCGGAATGTTCTCTTTTTTGATGTGGTTCGACAGGTTCTTTTAGCCTTTGGTCTTTTCGACCAAGTGTATTTCTTTACGGGCGGGGGCCCAGCAGGTAGTACCAGAACGATGGTCCATTACCTGTATTCTACCGGAATTAATGTACAAGCATTAGGAAGAGCTGCGGCTATTTCCTGGTATATTTTTGCGGTGGTTCTTATATTTGCATTGATTCAACTTTTTGGTTTAACCCGTTCTATAAAAAATGCGGAGGAGATGTGATATGGAACAAAAAACGGGGCTCCTTAAAAAACGACGGCGTCGTTTAGGATTCAATAAGAAAGAATGGGTCTGGATTAAATCAATCCTTGTGTGGATTTTTTGTCTCCTCTGGTTTTCTCCTGTTATTTGGATGTTTGTTACCTCTCTTAAAGATTCTCAGCTAGCAGCGGCAGAACGAGTCCCCCGATGGATACCTGAAACAATCTCTTTTGAGAATTATAAACTTCTTTTTGCTCCTGCCAGTGGAATTAGTGTTCTTAAAGGTATCCAGAACTCGTTGATTGTGGCAGCCCTTTCTATCATTGCGACGATAGTTATTTGTGTCCCCGCAGCATATGCTCTTTCCCGGCTCGAATTTCGTGGCAAAAAAATTGTACTTTGGGCATATATCGCCATTCTTGCCTTCCCCGGGATTTTGTTTTTAGTTCCCAATTATTTTATTGTTCATGCTCTGGGTATGATGGATTCTTTTTCTGCGCTTATTATTCCCGGCCTTGGGGGTACCTTTGGTGTGTTTATGCTCCGACAGTATATGCTTGGGATTTCGCGAGACCTTGAAGATGCGGCCTGGATCGATGGTTGTTCTCGTTTTCGTTTTATGATTTCGATAGTAGTGCCTTTTGTGCGACCAGCCCTTATCGTTCTTTCTCTTATGACATTTATAGGTTCTTGGAATAGTTTCCTCTGGCCCCTTTTAGTACTTAATTCCCCGGACAAACTCACGTTACCTATTGCTCTGGTACGATTTACTGCTGGCTGGGGTGATCCTTTCCGAGGAATTGGTGTTTTAATGGCAGGGGCCTTCGTTTCTACTCTTCCCACCCTTATTCTTTTTGTGTTGTTCTATAGATACCTTATGGAAGGGGTCAGCATGGGCGCTGTAGGGAAATAGGTTATGTGGTTGTAGTTTTTTTGTAAAGTTTGCCTCCCCTTTCTAAAGGGGAGGCCCAAAATGAAAGAAATTTTTATTATGAGGGGTTACTTTTTTCGTTAGAAAAAAGTGTGTGCTCTCAAGGTAAAGTATTTAAATAATTCCTATTCGAAACTACAAAACTGTTGTTGTTCTGGTAGTTGTCCCAGTTGATGGACCAGGCCATGATGCCGCGGATACCGGGATACCGACTCTCCAAAATAGAAAATGCCTGCTGTAAATTTGCGTTTGATATCTGGCCAGAGCCGGCAGCAGAGGAAGAAGCGGGTACGCCGATGACGATCTGGTCAGGCCTCAGACCGGGGAAGAAGTAGTTTGCGTTCCCATTAACGGTAAAGCCTGTGATCAGCATTTCGCACATGGCGACTATGCCATCCACAGTCCCCATGCTGTAGGGCCTATCGTCGTTGCCCATGATGGAGCCGGAATTATAGAGCTGGGCCTGCACATAGGTAGTTTTGTCCCGGAGGGCATGAATCATGGGAATATAACATCCGGAGCGGTTATCCACATAGGCGTTAAGTCCTGCGTAGAACTGGTGTCCCATCTGGAGATAGAAGGTTTCCGGTGCCCAGGAAAGTATAAAGTTAGGGCCAAACCGATCACAAATTTGGCGGATAGCGCTGATCATGTTAACCACTTTGGGAGACTGGGGATTGCGGAAATCCGGATCTGCCCCGCTGAGCAGGGCTACTGACGTTTGTTCAAGATCAATATCGATACCATCGAAGCCGTATTCAGTAATAAAACCAGATATAGCATTAACAAAGGTAGAAACAGCGGAGGCGCTGTTCAGAGAGAAATAACCTTCATAGCCACCGATGGATAGGACCACTTTTTTACCCCTGCCCTGGAGCAGTTTGATATCGTTCTTAAAGTCGTTGATGGTGTAGTCCGCGGTGAGTCCAGAGATAACAAATTTCATCTGGCCGTCTCCACTCCCGGGACTGACTGGTTCGGCAAAGGCTATGTTGATAACATCCCAGGATGGATTAACGTCCCGCAGTTTGATAAAGCCAGGGCCGCCAGTCCAGGTATGCCAATAGCCGCTCATGATCCGCTTTGGGAGTGTGCCGCTTGTGTTTCCGGAACTACTGGTGGTTGCAGCCTGTATTTCTGATGACCATGCGGAAGTGCCCGCACTGTTTTTTGCTCTTACCCGGTATCTGTGGGAACTGCCGGCGGCAAGTCCGCTGTGCGTCCAGGGCGAACTGACCGATGAAATAACGGTTCCATCGGCTTCAATATCGTATCCTGTCGCACCGGATACACTATCCCAGCGGACGAGAATGCTCGTCGTTCCCAGGGCTGTCGCGCTCAACCCACCAGGAATACCTGGTATGGCCGGTGTGCCCGTATCTCCTCCACTCCCTCCGGCGCTCTCACCCTGAAGCCAAAGGGCGGGCACATTCCCCGGTTCCCAGCCTACCAGGGCCGTATGGGCCTGACGGCATGTCCAAAGATAGTTATTCCAAGAAACAACAGCTCCTACCGCATAATAGGTTCCTGGTGTCCAGGCCGGGGTGGTCCCGCCCGTTGAGCCTCCTGTAGTTCCCCCTGTGCTGCCGCTGTCCCCGCTGCCAGTACTACCGCCCGTTGAGCCTCCTGTGGTTCCCCCCGTACTGCCGCTGTCTCCGCTGCCGGTACTGCCTCCGGTAGATCCACCTGTTCCCTGGGTTACGGTATAAGTGATTTCAGAAGATTCGCTTGCGCCAAACCGGTTGCTGAGCCGTGCCTTGTAACGGTAGGTCCCATTGGGTTTGTTTGTAAATTCTATTATTGCACTTTGAGGATTGGGGGAATTATCAACCAAGGTTTTTGTTACCACTACTACGCCATTTTCCAAAATTTCCAGCTTGGTCCCATTGTTTCCCCACCACATGTTCATCCGTAGACTGAAGGTTGCCTCGCCGTTCCATTTTGTCTGTTCCAGGAAGGGTGTCCCAGGTACACCCGTAGCTGGTCCGTTTTCGGCAGGAGGATTATCCGGAGTTCCGGTACTGTCTGCCTCGGTCGTTACGGTAAGGGTCGGGCTTGCGGTACTCCTGTTCCCTGATGGATCAAAGGCGCGGACCTGAAAGCCGTAGGAAGTGGCTGCGGCCAGGCCGCTTATGGTCGCCGAAGTGGTAGTGGTTGTGGCTTTGACCGAGCCGGCTATCAATACCTCATAGCCTGCAATGCCGTTCGCGTCGGTGCTTGCGTCCCAGGCAAGACTTACGGATGAGGCGGTTTTTGCGGTAACTCTAAGGTTTGCCGGTATGGTAGGCGGTGTCTGGTCCTGGGAAACGGTTCCTCCGGAAAGCATTTTGTCCGCTATAATGTTTACTAGATCGTAGCCATTTTTCCAGTCGTCGCCGTCAAATTCCCAATACATGGCGCCGCCAAGGTTGTTCTGAAGGATGTAGTCCATCTTAACCGAAACCGATGTTGCATCATCATAGGTATACAGTTCCCTGGTGTTTCTGTTGAAAAGCCAGGGGACCTTGCTGTAGGGGTCTCTGAATTTTTCCCAGCCCGCCTGCTGTTCAAGCTGTTTTATAGCGAAATAGGGGCTCTGGCCTCCGATACCCCATTTGCCCGGCAGGGTTCCCCCTCCGGTTCCAAACATTCCGTCGCTTTTGCCGTCGCCGTTTACATCCCAGCCCCCTGAAACATTGTTCCAGCCCCGGCTGTAGAAGGGGATGCCCAATACAAGTTTGGATGCAGGCACCCCGAGGCTTAAAAACTTTTTTACCGCCCAATCGATGTTATACCGTTCGTTCACCAAGGGCTCATGGGTGTCGTTGGGATTGGGGTAGAGAGGGGCTTGATGCCCTATTGTTGTTTCGAACCCGCCGTGCATGTCGTAGGTCATCAGGTTAAGTGCATCAAGATATTTGCTGTATTCCGCTGGATCGGTGACTGCAATCTTGTCGTAGCCAACACCGATAGCTGCCGTAAGCTCATAATACCGTCCATCGATAGCCCCCTGGGCGTCGAGTTCTTCCCGAATTGCCTTTAGGAAAAGCGGAAAATTGACCATATCTTCGGGGCCGCCGGGGGCTCCCTTATCGTATTGATCATTGGGATCAGCGGGCCGATTAATTCCGGGGTATTCCCAGTCTATATCGATACCATCGAGTCCATGCTGTTTCATGAAGGCCACCAGATTCTTGGCGGTGGTCCGTCTGCTCGATTCGGTCATGGCTGCCGCATGGAATCCATGGGACTTGGTCCAGCCGCCAACGGAGATTAAAACCTTTACGTGAGGATACTGGAGTTTCATCTTTCTAAGCATCCCCAGATTACCCTTGTAGGGAGTATCCCAGCTTTCACCGGGATAGACTATTTCTAAGGATGCCCAGGGATCATAGACTTCTACTGCAAAGGTCGTTGGATTAATACCCACAAAGGCATAGTTAATATGGGTAATTTTGTTGAAGGGTATCGATGTCACATAATAATTGTCATGGGCTCCGTAAATACCCCATTCAACAAAATAGCCGACGACCCGGCGGCTCGACCCTGTAGTTGCAGCTCTGGCTGCGGCTGCTTCTTTTTTCACGACATGCTGCCCTAAGTTAAAAGGGTTCGCGCATGACCATAGACTTACGGCACACAGCATACCCGTAAGCCACCGAATCAGGTTCTGTTTGGCCTTCATTCAAACCTCCTTTTAGTTTGTACAGTGAAAGAACAAAATAGACAGTACTATTGTTCACCCAGATTTTCATTTTGTCAATTCCAAATTTTTAAAAAGTTACCACCGAATTGTATGGTATTCAGCGGGAAACATAAAATGAGGCACCACAGCCACTCCTAGGCTGACGGTGCCTGTCCATTTGTGGTACCTCTAAAAAAGCGTTGCTGGTTTTGAGAAAACCTTATTTTTGGTAGACCCTTACATAATCCACGTACATGGATGCAGAAGAAGGGGTACTTCCGTCTGGGTAGCCGGGCCACTGTCCGCCCACCGCAAGGTTAATGATGAAAAAGAAGGGACGGTGGAACTCTTCTGTACTATTAACACCGTTGGCGATGTTGGCTTCCATGAACTGTTTTCCGTCCACATACCATTTTATCGAAGATGAGTCCCATTCAATTGTGTATTCATGCCATTGGGTGACGTCGACATTGAAATTGTTCCAGTAATTGTTGTTGGTAGGCTGGCCCCAGCTTGCATGACCGTTGCTGTCCCAATGTATAGTGCCATGGACCGTGGCTTCTGAGTTGATATGTTCCATAATGTCTATTTCGCCGCATGCGGGCCAGCTGACTTGGGGTATGTTGCTTCCCAGCATCCAGAATGCAGGCCAGAGGGCCGTCCCATTAGGAAGCTTAATCCGTGCAGTTATACGCCCGTAGGTAAATTCTCTTTTCCCCTGGGTTTTGATCCGTGCGGAAGTCCAGGCTGATCCATTGTAGTTTTCTCGGAGGGCCGTAATCTTAAGCATCCCATCGGAAACACTGACGTTCTGGCTCCGATTTGTGTAGTACTGCTGCTCGTTGTTGCCCCAGCCTCCAGAGCCGGTCCCAATATCATAAACCCAGTTGTTTCCGTTGAGTGCTGTACCATCAAACTCATCGGCCCATACAAGGCGGTAGCCCGGTATTTCAGGGGTCACGGTACCGCCACCTGAGGAAGATCCGGTAACCTGGGTAATCTTCCATCGCTGGGCGCTCGTGTCGTTATTGGTCCATTGTTGTACCTTTGCCCCATCCTGGGTTGAAGCGCCCGAGACATCCAGAACTTTCCCGGAATGCTGGTTAGTTAACCGGTAATATCCGTCTTCCATGAGCTCGATTTTCCATTTCTGGTTTGCCTGGTTTCCCCAGTACCATTGGACAATCTGGGCTCCATCTTCAAGTGACCAGTCTTTAACATCCAATACATAGCCGGAATGAACAGACTTGATGTACCAGTACCCATCGCCGGTGGATGTGATAACCCATTGCTGGTTTGCCTGATTGTTTCCAAGGGTCCACTGATGGACGATGGTACCTGCGGTGGTAGACCATTCTGCTACATCGAGGGCCTTGCCGGAACATTTGGCGACCAGCGTATAGGTTGCTCCGGATGCTAAAGTGGCCGGTGTTCCACTCGATGTGTCGGAACTGCTGGCTCCATAGGTAATACTGGCCCAGCTTAGGGTGTTTGCCAGGGTTCCCTGGGGAACGCAGGTTTCTACACCGTTTACATTTTTAAGAACCGTGAGGTAAATTTTAGCCCCCGCTGTGAAAGTGGGGTGGCTTAAGGTGTAACTGTACACACCTCCAGAATAGTTCATTTCCCGGGCGGCCAGAACAAGTCCAGTACCGTTACCTTCTGAAACGTAGAGTTTTGCAGAGCTTATTTGACTTCCCGCGTTGTAGGTGACGGTCATGCTGGTCCCGGTCATACCGGTGACATCGATGCTTCCATTCGGTCCGGTAATGGCGCGGCTTAAATCAGGACTTCCGGCCAAGGCTGGGGATTCCAGAGTGCCAAGGTTGCATGATGCTAAGAGTCCCAGCAGCGTGGCAGCCATGAATAGTAATGGATAACGTTTTCCGTTCATCAATTTTCCTCCTTGCATGTCGTTATTACCATCCGATCGTTAATACGAGTCCCCGGGGCGCATGGCTTTCGATAAGGGAACTCTGATCTGCGACGTCGTCATAGCAGAATCCATACGCCAGGGGGTTAATGCTGTTGTCATGCCAGAATTTAGCGTAGTAATTGGCCGGTCCTGCCTGATAGTATGCGCTGGGATTGGCCCAATTAGCGGGATCCTGCACAATGTGCCGGTTAAAGGCTGCGCAGATTTGGGCCTGAATGGCCAATTCTACCGTATTGCCGGAGGCGAGAACTCCGGATCCTTCGAAAACCTCATCATTATTGGGCTTTCTTGCGATGTAGAATTTTCCGCCGTCGCTGATTCGGGTAAATTCAAAGCGCCCGTCTGAGAGAACACGGCCGTTAAATGTCCCCAGAGGATGGTTAAAGGTAAGCGTATTGGTTTTGTAGTAGTTCCATACCTCGTCCACATAGCTTTGCATATAGGTGCCGTAGGTCCTGCCGACGCGGAATTCGCCTTTGCAGGGGGCAATGATGCGGTAGGGCCGTTTAACCAGGGAGCGGAATTCTGCCTGGGGTATCTGCTCAAAGGCAGAGAAAATTTCTTCCCTGGTTTTGCTGATGCCGACTTTTTTGAATGATGCATAGGAGGCCCCAGAATCATTGAACATTTCCATGACAATGGGGAACCCAAACTGATCTACCTGGGTAGTGTTCCCCCAGAAAGCTCCCGGAGCAACGGTGAATTCAATCCAATCGAAAATAAGGGTGCTGTTTGGATCCGCCGGATTGTTCAGGTCCGGTTGCACAATGCCGATGTTGCCCGCGCCATCCACAATACCCCGCATGACAACCCAATTATCCATGGAAATATAGAGCCGGGCGGAACTCATGTTCTGGGGAACCTGGAATCCAGTAATATCACTGAGCCTGTAAGACCAGTCAGTACTGGTCTGATTCGCCGTAATGGGAACCAGGGTCCCATCGGGCTTGAGATAGCAGAATTGCTGCGCCTGATTGCGGCCGATAACGCAAATCCAGATGCGGTCATTTGAATAGGTTCCCCGGGTATTATTGACGAACTGGATAGTCATTTCCATGTTTGGCTGGAGAGGAATCAAGTTCGTGGTACTGGACCCGCCTGTTCCGCTTGTCGAATCCAGCCGGGTAAAGGTCCACCGCTGGGCCGATGAAGCATTCCATGTCCAGAGTTGAACATTCGCGCCGTTTGCCGTAGAAGCGCCGGATACATCCAGGACCTTGTTGGCGTGAAGGTTAGTCAGGCGGTAGGTGCCGTCTCCGTTGGGCTCAATCTTCCATTTCTGGTTCGCCTGGTTGTTTCCTCGGGTCCATTGGATAACGTTAGTCCCATCGGCGGTTCCCCAGCCATCCCCATCCAAAACGAGGCCGCTCCACACCGATTCGATATACCAGTACCCGTCGCCACTGGATACGAGCTTCCACTTTTGGTTCTCGCCCTGTACAAACTCCCACTGATGAATGT
Source organism: Treponema sp. J25 (assembly GCF_004343725.1). Lineage (NCBI taxonomy): Bacteria > Pseudomonadati > Spirochaetota > Spirochaetia > Treponematales > Treponemataceae > Treponema > Treponema sp. J25. Next base: position 17,305 of record NZ_PTQW01000018.1, on the reverse strand, counting down.
TAGCACCAGGGTTTTTGGATACCTCCGCAACATCAAGTGCTTTGCCCGAACAGGCGGCGGTAATTTTGTATATTGCGCCTTCTACTAAATCACCGGTGCCTGTGGAGCCGCTGGACTCGGGGCCAAGAGAAGCATCTCCATAGGTGATCTGTGCCCAGCTTGTGGTCTGGGACAGAATACCCTGGGGAATACAGGTTTCTACACCGTTCTGGTTTTTAAGGACCGTAAGGTATATTTTTGCTCCAGAAGTAAAAGTGGGATGGCTCAGTGTATAAGAATACACTCCGTTGGAATAATTCATGTCCTTTGCTGCAAGCACGAGGCCTGTGCCGTTCCCCTCCGATACATAAAGCCGAGCATAGCTTACCTGGACTCCGGACTTCCAGGTAACGGTCATGGCAGTGCCGGTCATGTTGGTGATTTCCAGGGTGCCATTGGTACCCGTAAGTGCCCGGGACGTCATGTTTTGTTCCAGAACCTTTCCGGAATCCAGCATACCCATGCTGCAGGCTGATAAGAACAGGGAAACACCGATTCCCCACCATAGCCCTTTCTTCATAAATCCTCCTTTCCGGATAAAAATGCAATTTATCAAGTTTCATCCGGGCTTTTTCTCTTGTAAATGGTGGGAATTTTCGGTTTTAGGAGGATTTTTTCTGTTATAATTTATATATTTTGTCTCATGGTTAGTATTGTTATTTCTCCTTTCAAACCTGGCCTTTATTCTATCCTCGTTTATTTCATCTGTACCGTCTGAATACTCCGGGGCGCAAGGTTGATGTACCAGCAGGTTTGTTCTTCGAACTGAAGCTGATACCACACAGGGGCTTCTGAGCGGTTCATGACCACCAGCACCAGGGTTCCGTCGGGGTTCCTGACCGTACAGGCTTCTACCAGGTTATGCAAACGCCCATCGATACCCGGCGGGAACCAGTCTCCAAGCACCCGGCTGGGTACTAACCGTGCCCCGGGACTAATGAAACGACTAAAGTGTCCAAGATAGTAGTAAGAACTCTGGTAATGGATTGTCCCGTTTGCAGGGTCTGCTAAAATTGGAGCATCGCAGTAGTTCCCCGCATGATTAGGCCCTCCCTGCATATCTAAAAGGATGTTCCAATCGATCCATGCCTGGCAGCCATGGTTTAAATCATTGATGATGTTGTGGCCATACCGCTCACCGCTGTACCATGCCCCATGATGGGGCCCCGCTTCAATACATCCCTCTGTAAAAATCAGGAGTTTATCAGGGTAGGCGGTAGCTACCTGTTGCACCGTTTCATACTGATCCCCGGAATACCAGTGATAGGCGGCTCCATCGATTGCCTCTATCGCACCAGGGTAGGAAAGGCTTTCCTGTACCCGGTCCCAAAGACGATCCCGATTATGATCCCAGATAAGAATCTTGATATGCTCTAGTCCTTCTTCCCGGAGAACCGGCCGCAAATAGTGAACCGCAAACTCCGCTTCTTCCCTGGCGGTCCAGAGACAGCTATCCCACACCTGGGATGCCTCTGGTTCGTTCTGTATCGTAAGAGACCAAACCAAAATCCCTTCGGAATTTAATTCTTTAATATAGCGAGCGATGTATCGAGCCCAGAGGGAATAGTATTCCTTTTTCAGCTTACCGCCGTGGTTCATATCCCCGTTGTCCTTCATCCATGCGGGGGGACTCCAGGGGCTAAGCACCAGATTCAGCGGAGTCCCATGGGCTTGCTGGGCCCTTTTGAGCAGGGGAATCTGATAACGCTTGGCCCGTTCCATGGTAAAACCTTCTAAGGTTGCGGAAAGATCGCTGCCAGGGGGCGGTGGGCTTCCCATACATACCCAGTTTCCAAGGGAAAAATCACAGCTATTAAGATGGGTTCGGGCAAAGGTATAGTTGTGCTCAGAAGAATCAAAATAGGCGAACAGAACCTCTTCCTGTTTTTCTTGGGGGAGCAGGCTCAGTACGTAGGCGGAAGATTCTGTCAGGGCACCCCCAAAACCCAAAATGACCTGCTGTGGGGATTGAGGAAAAATCCTGAGCCCTACAAGACTCTTTGGCCTTTCGGTAGGAGTTTTTATCTTTTGAAAAAGGGCATCCCCTGTCCATTTCTGAAAAGGGGTTTCCCCCTTGGCCGTTTCAATAATCGAAATTATTTCCATAGATCTTCTTCCTTAATCATGATGTGAATATGCTGGATGCTCCCATCCCGCTGCATAAGGGCCTGACTTTCTTCACGACTCAGATGACAGTGGGAAAAATCATCGATAGGGCGTTCATAGGTACCGGTGCTGGTACTTACGCGAAGGGCTCTTTCATTGGGGCTCAGTTCATAGGTAAAGGGAACCCCACAAAAGGTAAAATGCAGTTGGTGATGCTCATCAAATTCCCGGTGCTGTAAAAGCTGGGGCTGAATAAAAAGAAGTCCTTCCTGATAACGAAGACCCAATTCTCCCCAGCGGGTAAGGACCCCTTCTTTTACCTGGCCGGTCATACCCGGCTGTTTGGCACCCTGTCCCGCGGGGGTGTGGGAGTAGGGATCCATGGGGAAGGCTCCGTAATGGGACGGGGTTTTGTTAAAACCAAGCCCTTTGCGAACATCATAGTAGGCTTCGATAAGGGCTTTCCGAATAGCCGGGGTATGGGTCCGCAGGGCCTGTTCCTGCACGGCCAGGAGTAACTTGGATACCATATGCCAGTAGATACTGCCCAATCCCTCGTAGGCGTAAAAAGTTCCCGACCGACCGGTGAACGTGCGGTGGCTAAAGATTTTTTCATACAGGGAAAGAATGGCCCCGCGGCTCTGTTCAATAAGAGTCCGATCGTAGGCGTTCGTTTCCAGTAGCCTGTCCAGGGCTCTTTCAAGATACGAACTATTACGGAAACTGGGATGAAAGTGTCCAATCCCTTCGATATCGATGGCAAGGATGCGTCGATCCTGCTGTTCTACCATCTTTTTAAGGAGGGGAATGTTCTCATACTCTGCCGGTTGTACCCTGTTTTTTGCAAGGAAATGGGGAAGTTCCTTTTCGGGGTACAGTTGATACGAGTATTGATCTTCCCGGAAGAGGCGACTTCTCCGGATGGCCCGGAAAAGGTCCAGGGCTTCTTGTTCGCTTAAGTAATTGGAAGAAAGAACTGCCACCTGGCCTTCGAGCATCTCATCGAGATAATCGATATGCATGCCCCCTTTGGTATCAAGGCTTAAGGTATTATATGCATGATACAGACCGTCGACCCGTTTGTTTTGCCGTATACAGGATTGAATATGAGTGCGGAAGGCCGCTACACCCGCTAGCAGTTCCGCGGACGAAAGGGTTTTTGTCCTTCCCGAATACCCATGATCGTACAGCTTGGTACGGGCTTCTTCGTACAGAAGGCCGTTTTTGTCTACAAAGCGCCGTCGTTCCAGGGGGTCCTGGAGCGTTTCGGGGGGTGTGCCGGCAAAATTGTGGGCAAGCTGGCTGAAAAGCTGGTGCACCTCCTCAGGCAATTCATGCTCCGTTTGGGGGGCCGCTTGATACACCTGTTCCAGGAACAACACGTAACGATGGAGATAGTAGAGGGTTACCATGGAAAGTCCCCAACCGGCAAGGGCATTGTTGGCATCGTTCCATTCAGGCCGCTGGGTGTTAAGCCAGATGCCACCACCCGGGATGTAGTTGGCCAGCTTTGCCGTAAGGACGGTGAGTAATTTGGTGGTCATATTCACGAGCACCACCTCCCCATCAGAGGAACGGACCAGCTTGGCATCGGTCCCGTACCGTTCTACTTCTTCCATAATCTTTCGGTGCCGACTATGGTCAAAAGCGATGGTATCCCGGGGGTTTTTAAGGATTTCCTGATACGTTTTAAGACGATAGGGGACATTGGCGGTGGAAAAAACCTTTTTGTTCAAGTAGCGGTATACCTGTTCTTTTTGGGTTGCTTCAAGCAACTCTAAAAGTTTAAGCAGATAGATAACCTGGTGGTCGCCCCAGTACCCAATGTTGGACCAGGGATTGTCCGGTTCCGCGACTTCCCAGTCGATCCCTTCCCGGGTGATCCGATAGGGATTATAGCCATCGATGGTAAGGGCATTAAGGAATTTAGCTACCATCCCTGGCACATAGACCGGATACGAATAGGCCAGGGCTTCCCAGTTCTGGAAAATATCCCGCCAGTTTCCCTGGTAATTCAGGCGGGGTTTCCCCTGGTCATCCTGGATTTCTATGGAAAAGCGGTTCCAGGGGCGGCTGGGGTCTCCGTGGCGGCGGGAGAAGGTAAGGGGAAGGTACTCAAGGCAGAGCCGTTCAAATTGGGGATTCTGGGATGCCCCTGCCCTTTCTAAAAGCTGTTGATAGGAAGTAGTTTCTCCCATCCCCCCGAATAACTGCGTTGCCAGGGGGGCAAGGGCCTTGTTCCGGTGGGCGATAAAATCCTGCACATCCGCCAGGGGCACCTGATAGGTATCATAAAAGATACCACCCCGCATGATATTGAAAAGCACGTTTTCTTTGTGATGTACACAGGTCATTTCGTCTCCGCCCTGCTGGTGTGCGTCCGCTGCGGCCAGGTATGCTTCAAGCTGAGCCTGTCCCGCCTGTATATCCTGCTCGAGGGCGGCGGTAGCGGCCCTTCGATCCTTCAGCAGGTTCGCCAATTCTACGATGGCGCAGGCATCAAGACTCGTATTGAATACCTGATACCACTCGGCCTGAGATTTTGCGGAGCCCAGCTCTATCTGTTGATAGGTGAACATGCTTGGCCGCAGACCCTTGATACAGGTATCCTGCGGAAGAGGGCGTCCCTCTTTAAATGCCTGAACCGTGGTGGGGTGGAGGTATACGCTGGTGGTGTGGCTGAACCACCCCACGTTGGCCAATAGTCCTTCGCTGGGTTCCGCCCGATCAGTAACAATAGAAGAAACCCCAAAGATGGCAAGTCCACTTTCCGGCTCGAGATCGGTTTTTTTGTAGGCATCCAGGAGCACGCTGGTATCGTTCTGGAGCGTTGCGGTGATGCAGGCGGGCAGGATGTTCTGACAGCCATCAAGAATTTCTAGAGAGCGAGTTTCCGCCTTAAGCGATATGAGCCGCACATGGCGTACAATGCCAAACCGATGACTGGAAAGCCATCCATATTGAAAACAAAGCCCCAGGCTATGGTTAATTTCTTCAAAATATACTTTAGAGCTGCTTGTGTTTTTGTAGATGTTCCGCTCAATATTCCATGCAGGGTTTTTCTCTTCCGCAAAGGGTTCCCAGACCATGGTATGCGTCGCGGAAGTCCCCATGCCATCTCCGTGCTGCTCCCTGATACGTATAGCCGTGTAGGGCCCGGTGTAAAACCGCCCATCGGCGACTTTGTCGGCGGTATAATAGGGAAAGATTGCCCGGTCCGCATCCCGGCGGCCACAGGTTAGCCCCCCATGGGACCAGAGGAAATTCCATATATCGGAGGCACTTACCAGGGTCATGAAAAATGAGGGCATCCTGTCATAGTGCTCGATTTTATAAAAGGTTTCTTCCAGAAAAGTGGTAAAATAGCCGTTTATGTCTGGCATACCCAAACTCCTTATCACATATTCCTGCGCTCATGTTTTCTTCGCTGCTAGAGAATCTTACCGGTTCCTTCAAAATGGCCGGCGGTGCAAACAAGCAACCAGACCCGCCTCTCTCGACGCTCCCGGTTTGTTTCCCCGGGCCGGTATGTTTCTCTGTCTGCTTCCTACTCTTCCAGTATAGAATCTCCCTTTTTGCCGGTCAACGAAATCGATTGCGCTGAGAGGACGAAAACCGAAAAAAAAACACCAATATGAAAAATGCAACGCTATCCAACTTCTACCAGCCCCCCGTATACTGCATCTGTATTGAGGAACGGTATGAAAAGAACTTGGTGGAGCAAATTTAAAGAACAACGGTATCTCCAGGTCATGGCCCTGCTGGGGGTTCTGTGGATGCTCATTTTTAACTATGCGCCCATGTATGGGATTTTAGTGGCCTTTAAACGGAATTACCGGATTACCGAATCCCTTTTCAGCTGGAATTTCTTGCAGAGCCCCTGGGCTTCGAATTATGGTTTCCAGCATTTTATCAATTTTATAAAGGATCCGGAATTTTTAAACATCCTTACCAACACGCTGGGGATTTCTATCCTTAAGTTGCTTATCGGGTTTCCCCTGCCTATCATTTTTGCCCTGTTGTTGAATGAACTCCGCAGTCCCCGGTTTAAACGGTGGGTGCAAACTATTTCATACCTGCCCCACTTTTTGTCCTGGGTGGTCCTTGGGGGAATCCTTACCACCTGGCTTTCCAACACGGGACTGGTGAATCAGCTTTTAAAATTAGCCGGCCTTACCCAGGAGGGTATAACGTTCCTTGCAGAACCTCAGTATTTCTGGTGGGTGGTGATTATCTCTGATATCTGGAAAGAGCTTGGCTGGTCCGCCATCATTTACCTGGCGGCGATTGTGGGGATTGACCCGGAGTTGTACGAGGCTGCCACGGTTGACGGTGCAAGCCGCCTTAGACAGATGTTTTCTATTACTTTGCCCTGTATCAAGGGAACCATAACGATCCTTTTCATCCTGGCCGTCGGGGGGCTACTGAATTCTAATTTTGATCAAATCCTGGTATTGTGGAACCCCCTGAATGCGCCCCGTTCTAATGTGATTGATATCTACGTGTACCATGTGGCCATGAGGAGTATGCGGTACTCCTATGCTTCTGCTATTGGGCTCTTTAAGTCGGTGGTAGCCTTCATTTTGCTCTTTATCGCCAATAAGGTAACCCAAAAATTGAATGAGGTTTCCCTGTTTTAGGGAACCTGTGGAGAAGGAGTTGAAACCGTGAAGTCTGGGTCTATACATCATCATGCTTCGTTACATAGACAGCTCTTACGAGAAAAGGTTGCCGAGCGGATTTTAGAACTCGTGATGGTTCTGGTCTGTTTCATCACCCTGTACCCCGTATGGTATACGGTAGTTCTGTCCTTTAACGAGTCCGCCGATACCATGCTGGGGGGAATTTACTGGTGGCCCCGAAAGTTTACTCTGGAAAGTTATAAAACTGTCTTCCTGGATAAGAACATTATTAAGGCCTTTAATGTGACGATCTGGCGAACCCTGATTGGTACGATTACGAGCGTTTTCTTTACCTCTATGGTGGCCTATGCCTTTTCCAAGCGGTACCTCGTAGGCCAGAAGTTCTATATGCTCCTCGGGACCATCACCATGTTCTTTGGGGGGGGCCTGATTCCCTACTTTATCTTGCTTAAAAGCATTGGTCTTTACGACACCTTTTGGGTCTACATTATTCCCGGTCTTTTTAGCTTCTGGAACATGCTCATCTTTGTGAGTTTTTTCCGGGAGTTGCCCGCGGCTCTGGAAGAATCGGCCCGGATCGATGGGGCTAACGATTTTGTTATCTTTTTACGTATCGTCCTTCCCGTTTCAATGCCGGTTCTTGCGACCATCGCCCTCTTTAATGGGGTCTATAACTGGAACGACTACTTTATGGGGGTGATCTTCATTAACAACCCCGATCTCCAGCCGATCCAGACCTTTTTGTATCGGGTTGTGGCAAGTGCCACCGCATCCCGGGCGGTGGTGGCCATGCCCGTGGGTATTTCGGCGGGGCAGGTAAACTCCCAATCGGTGCAAATGGCCACCATGGTGGTCACCACCGCTCCCATCATTGTGATTTACCCCTTTCTCCAAAAGTACTTTGTGAAGGGGATCATGATAGGTTCAATAAAGGGTTAGAAGGAGGCTTTGTATGGTAAAGAAATTGCTTGGAACAGCCCTGACGTTATTGCTTGTAGGGGCTGTGGTGTTCGCAGAAGGGTCCCAGGATAAAGGAGCCCCAAAGGCCGGGACAAAGACGGTCGCCGGTACGGGTTCTACGCCGGGGTGGAAGTTGAACAAGGATACCCCCATCACCTTTGACTGGTACATCAATTTTAGCTGGTTTGCCCGGCAATGGGGGGATTCGGCGGTTTCCAAGTATATCACCCAGAAAACGGGGGTGAATGTTCGGTTCATTGTCCCCGCAGGGAATGAAGCGGAAAAGATGAACTCCATGATTGCGGGGAATACCCTGCCGGATCTTATCACCATCGGGTGGTGGGAAGGCCAGGTCCCCATGATGATTGATGCGGGTCTGGTGCTCCCTCTGGATGTGCTCGCCCAGCAGTATGACCCCTACTTCTTTAAGGTAGCCAATCCTCAAAAACTTGGCTGGTACCGCCAGCCCGATGGGCATGTGTATGGGTACCCTAACGCATCCTATACTCCCCAGGATTACGAAAAACTGAAGGGGAAACTGACCAGCAATCAGACCTTCCTGGTGCGAAAGGATATCTACGAAGCCATTGGTAAGCCCGACATGACCACCCCCGAGGGCTTCTTGAATGCCCTGCGGGCCGCAAAGGCGAAGTTCCCCACCGTGGGTGGTCAGCCCCTTATTCCGATTGGGTTCCAGGAATTTACCGATGTGGGGAATGCTTCCCTCGAGGGGTATATCCAGAACTTCCTGGCTATTCCCTACGAAAAGGATGGCAAAATCTACGATCGCAGTACCGATCCGGACTACATCCGCTGGCTTAAAATGTTCCGCAAGGCCAATGAAGAAGGGCTCTTGGTTACCGATATCTTTGTAGATAAACGTTCTCAGATCGAAGAAAAGGCCGCCCAGGGGCGGTATTTTGCCCTCTTATATCAAAACTGGGATATGCAGGCCGCCCAGATGGCCCTGTATAACCGGGATCCCAACATGGTGTACATCGCGGTGGATGGACCAAAGAATTCCCGCAAGGATCCTCATACCCTGGGGGGACAAGGAATTTCCGGGTGGACCATCACCCTTATCTCAAAAAATTGTAAGGATCCCGCCCGGGCCATTCAATTCTTAACTTACTTAATCAGCGAGGAAGGGCAGTTTGACACCTATTTTGGTATCCCCGATGTTACCTATACCATGAAAAATGGGGTTCCCCAGTTGTTGCCGGAGATAGAAAAGCTTGATCAGACTGACAAGAATGCCCAGGAGACAAAGTATGGTGTTCAGTATACCTACTGGATGCTCATGGATAACCCCTGGGCAGATCAGTGGGGAGCCAAGTACTCTCCTGCTCTGGCCCAGCCCCAGCTGTGGACCCGGCCCTATGTACGTTCCTTTGCGGCCTACGACAATCTCCAGCTTACCCCCGGTTCTGACGAAGCCCTTATTGCCGAAGAAATAGCCCGGCGCTGGGGCCGAGATCTGCCCCGGCTCTTGCGAGCCAAGACCGATGCCGAGTTTGACCAGATCTGGAACGAACTTCAGAAGTTTAAGCAGGATAAGGGAATCGCAAAGGTCCAGGCTGTCCAGACTGAAAAGATGAAGATCAATAAACAGAAGCTGGGCATAAAGTAACCGAACGGTCTGATGCTGAAGATCGGGAGAGGACCGGTCCATGCAAGGACTGGTTCTAAAAAGCCCGGCCCGTTATGAGCCGGGCTTTTTTCTCGCGAGGGCCCGCCATCCACACCTAAATCCCTCAAACCGAAAAAAAGACACCAAACCGAAGATATTTTCTGACATCGGTCGCCGAGGTGCTGGTATAATGTTCCTGTGCGACACTGGAAATTTTCTACCCAGGCAGCCGTGGTATACACGGTAATAATAGCGATTCCCCTCTTTATTTTGATCATTGGGGGATCCGAGTATTTGAGCAATTCCCTTATTGAATCTCTTGCCTTAGAAGCCCAGCGGACGGTCCGGGACCAGCGGACCTATATGGAAACGATGATAGATCAGATGGAACGGCTTGAAAGCGTTATAGGAAGCGATTACACCCTTCTTCATTTTTTTCTTTTTTCTAGCCCTGAGGATACGGGAACCATTGTAGAAAACCTTCTCTATCATACAAAAGCGCTGGAACGGATTCTTTTTGCCCAGCCTATGATATATAAGGTGCATCTTTTTATCGAAAACCCCATTGTCCCCGAGCGATGGCCCCTGGTGTTCCGGGAAGATCGCATCAAGAATAAGAATTTTCCCCGATGGATATTTAATTATGAAAATCACATTATTTCCGATGTGGCCCTCCAGATAGAACCGGCGGTATACCTTACCAGTGAATTGCAACTCAACAAGCGCCATGTTGGTATCCTTCAGATTGGGGTGCGGATGGAAGAGTTTGCCCCCTTTGCCTATAACCATCCCACTATGAGAGGAACTATGGAGCAGGGGACGCGGCTTGATGCCTTGCCCGAAGGGCGAACAGTGGTCATGGCCGGTTCAAATTTCTTTGTACAACCGAATATGCTCGAAGAGGGACTTTTGAATTACCTGCAAAAGGAGTACCCCAAAGAAACCGCAGGCTATTTTAGGTATCGATTCCGGGCAAATGAGTATCTTGTAGCGTTTGCCCGCATCCCCCGGCTTGATCTAGCCCTTATCCATTATCGGTCGATGAAAACAATAGTGGCTTCTCTTACCCTTATCCGTCTGGGGGCATCGATGATACTACTTGCTTCGATTCTCCTCATGTTCGGGTTTATCCATATGGCTACCCAGCGCTTATTTAGCCGTCTTTTTGTTATCATGAATGGGCTTCGGGCGATTCGGGATGGGAATCTCCAGGTCTCCCTGTCGGTGGAAGGCCACGATGAGGTGGCCGAGATGGCCACTATTTTTACCGCCATGGTAGCTCAAATCAATACCCTTTTAGAGGAAACAAAACAGGAACATGAATTGGTGGCCCAGACCCAGATTCGGGCCATGCAAAATCAAATCAACGCCCATTTCCTGTATAATGCCCTGGAATCGATTAAAATGCAGGCAGAGGTATATGACCAGGCTGATGTGGTTCAGAGCCTTACCCTTTTGGGGCGGTTGATGCGCTATGCCTTGCGGTTACGGGATGCTCGAGTCCCTTTCCAACAGGAAATCGACTATATCCAGGATTACATTCAATTTTTAAATATTCGAAATGATTATAGAATTACCCTGCTCGTGGCCCCGCTGGGGCCCTATCAAAATCTGGAAATACCTAAACTGTTGATTCAACCTATCGTAGAAAATGCGGTAAAACATGGAATTGAGCCCCGGGGAGAAGATGCGACTATTTCCATCACGGTAACCGAAAAAACCCCGTATATTTGGATAGAAGTACAGGACACAGGAATAGGGATGTCTCCCGAGCGGCTTACGGCGGTTCGGCTGGCCCTTGAAAAAGGACAGGCCCTGCAGGATGCCTCCGGCGGGGTGGGGCTACAGAATATTCAGGAGCGGCTGTGGTTCTTTTTTGGCCGTTCCTATTGCCTGGAGATTGAAAGCGCCATGGGAGTAGGTACGGTAGTCCGTATTCCTCTTCCTGCGTCTGGCAGTAAGGAACATATCGAGAGGATTGAATAAATGCGGGTTCTTCTTGTAGATGATGAAAAACCCATTCGGGCTGGGCTTGCTAAAATTATCAGAGAACATTTTGATGCGACCATGGAAGTTCTCGAGGCTTCCCATGGGGAAGCGGCCCGGGAAGTTTTAGAAAAAGAGCCGGTGGATGTGGTGATTACGGACATCAAAATGCCGCGGATGGATGGGGTTGCCCTTCTGGAATATATCAAAGGGCATCCGGAACATGAACGGCCTGCAATTATTGTGCTTTCGGGATATGATGATTTTGCCTATGCCCGCTCGGCCATCAATGCCGGTGCCTCCGCCTATCTTTTAAAACCAGTTGATAAACAGGAATTAATCCAGACCATTGAGCGGGCCCTCGAAAAAATCCATCATCGTAAAAAACTGATGCTGGAACAGAACCTGCAGCATTTTGCATACTGGAATCGGGTGAAGTCCCCCTTACAGGGGCGGTCTCCCCAGCTGGCTAGACCCTATCGAATAGCGGGAATCCGTTTTAACGAAAGAGAACAGGTAGAGTCGCTGGAAGATTTAAAGAAGTTAGTATACATAATAGAAGAAAAACGATATGCCCTTTTTTGCCTTATCTATGAACAGGATTGGGAGAAAGTAAAGAACATCCTTGCCAGATATTCCCTGCAGGTTGGGTATGGAAACGTATATACCTATCTTACTACCGCTTCCCGGGCTTTAGAAGAAGCCCGCATCGCATGCCTGGCCACCTATCTCAGTAGTGAGCCCGTGGTTGTGTATCACCATGAATTTTCGGGTTCTGAGGATATGGATGACCGTTCTTTAGAGAGAGGAGAGCCCGCCGTATCGTTATATGAACAAGGGGAAAGAAAACTTTCTGAAAGTTTTGAGCGCCTTGTGTATCAGATAGGAAGTGGCGATACGGTTTCTTTGCTTCGGGAAATTCAACGGATTTTTGCCCCCCCTCTGACGCAAGGGGACGAAAAGAAGGGGGTATGGTTATGGGGTCTGCATAAACTTTTACATGACCGGGTGGGAGACCCCTTTAAACAAACCCTCTATCAGGACCCCTATCTCTATGCTAAATATCTTTGTCTTCAAGAAGTTTTTAACTATTATACGTTTGAAGAATACAAAAAGGACTGGCAGGATTTACTCCTGTATTTGGATATGCAACTTGCGGAAAGAAGACATCCCTATCCGTTTATCCAGGAAGCCCTCTTATATATTCACCGTCATTTTACTGAGCCCATTAATATGACGGTGGTGGCAAATCACGTTTCAGTAAACTATACCTATTTTTCTGAAGTGTTTAAACAAGTCATGGGAGTTAATTTTAATGAGTACCTAAAAAATTTACGTCTTTCCCATGCTAGAGAACTTTTAAAAAAAGGCTGTTACCGGGTGTATGAGGTCGCCGAGCGCTCTGGTTTTGGGGATGTAAAATACTTTATGAAAACCTTTAAGGAAGCGGTAGGACTATCTCCCGGGGAATATCAAAAACACCATGCGGGCTGGGAACAATGCGAAGAGGAAACATTCTCGCCACACATTTACTAAGCTCCTCTAGTTCTGATATAGTACGCCCATGGAACTTAAAAAAGCATACTATGTTCGTCTTGTGCGCGAGGCCCTGAAAGAAGACCTGGGAAAAGCAGGGGATGTTTCGACCATCGCTGTTTTTACAGGGAAAGAAAAGGGAACCTTTCGACTCATAGCAAAAGACAAAGGGGTTCTTTGTGGTAATGCGGTGTTTGAAGAAGTTTTTCGTCAGATTGATCGCAGGATAACCATAAAGTGGTTCTATGACGATGGGGCTGTTCTAGAACCTCAGAATATAGTGGCCCAGGTACGGGGATCGGTAAAATCTATTTTGATGGGAGAACGGACGGCCCTCAATTTTATTTGCCATCTTTCAGGGGTGGCCACCCGAGCTCACCAGTTAGTAAGCATTTCCCGCCAGTATGGGGGATCCCGGCCGGTTCAAATTCTTGACACCCGCAAAACCCTGCCGGGTTTTCGGATGCTCCAAAAATATGCGGTGGCCACCGGTGGGGCTGCCAATCATCGGATAGGACTGTACGATATGGTACTGCTCAAGGATAACCATATCGATGCGGCAGGGGGAATTACCGCCGCGGTGGAACGGGTCCGTAAAAAGTGGGGGCGCCGTTTCAAAATAGAAGTCGAAACCCGGACCCTGGCGGATGTACAGGAAGCCCTGGCCCTCGGGGTGGATCGGATCATGCTGGATAACATGGATAATGAGAAAATCCGCCAAGCCCTTGAAATTATAGGTGGACGAATAGAAACCGAAGCTTCGGGTAATATGAACGAAGAACGGCTTGCCCAACTGGCGGGGACGGGCCTTACCTATATTTCCTTTGGAGAATTGACCCACAGCGTCCGGGCCTTTGATTTTTCGTTAAAGCATGAAAAAGGACGATCCTAATGGGGCTTTGATGGGGCTGTTCCAGGAGGAAGTAGAGCAGTGGGCAATAAGGGAACTGAATATTATACAAAGGGAAACACATGAATATCACTTCCACAATTCATGGGATAGAAGAGGAAATCCGCTCTATCAAAAAAGCCTTAGGGGACAAACTTTTTATTGCGGCCCATCATTACCAGCGGGGTGAGGTTGTTGCTATAAGTGATTGTATTGGGGATTCCTATCGGCTTGCGGTGGAGTCTGCAAAAACCTCGGCCCGGTATATCCTCCTTTGTGGTGTCCGTTTTATGGCCGAAAGTGCCGCAATCCTGGCTCGGGAAAACCAGATGGTGATAAGCCCCGATCTTCGGGCGGGCTGTCCCATGGCGGATATGATCAATCTTCCCCTCATGCTGAAAGCCCTGGAACAGCTTGATGGTGTAGTGGGCCGTCCTGTAGTTCCTCTTACGTATATGAATTCCTACGCAGAGGTAAAGGCTCTCACCGGCGAAAGGGGAGGGGCGATTTGCACTTCCAGTAATGCAGAAAAAATTCTTTCACATTATATGGAAGGTAAAGAACCGGTGTTTTTTTCTCCCGATTTTAATCTGGGTATTAATACGGCCCGCCGCCTTGGTCTTTCTCTTGAAAAAATTTTTAAAATCGATCAACAGGGGAATGTAAGTTCCCTGAGTGGGGGAGTCGTCGCAAGCATGTTTCCACCTGCGGATGGAGTGCTTTTCCTGTGGGATGGTTATTGCCATGTTCATAAGGCGTTTACGGTGGCAGATGTAGAACGAGTGCGGGCTTGTTATTCTGATATAAAGGTACTGGTACATCCTGAATGTGACCCTGAGGTGGTTGCGGCCAGCGATGGCGCCGGTTCTACCGAATGGTTGTACCGAATGCTACGGGCGGCGCCGGCTGGCTCTTGCTGGGCTATTGGTACGGAGCTTAATTTTGTGTATCGAGCGGCAGCGGAATTCCCTGAAAAAAAGATTGTTCCCCTGCGGGAATCCCTATGCCCTAACATGGCGCGCATAGGTCTTGAAGAAGTGCTGAAAGCCCTTCGTCTTATTCTGGACTACGAAAATGGAGCGCCGGGAACTGTACTCTCTGTGGTTTCGGTGCCTCCCCTTGCAAAAACTCAGGCGAAGGCAGCCCTTTCTCGCATGATAGAATTAACGGAAGGATAAACGATGTCGCTTCATGTGGATGTGTTGGTGATTGGTGCTGGTATTGGGGGACTCTCAGCGGCCATTCGAGCCCGGCAGGCGGGCATGCATGTCCTTGTTATTACCAAGGCAGAGGAAATCTGGGAATGTAACACCCACTATGCCCAGGGGGGCATTATTGCCTGGAATGGAAATGATAATCCTGAACTTCTTGCCCGGGATATCTATGAAGCGGGCTGTCATTATAATAATAAAGAAGCGGTAACGTTGTTGGCCCGGGAAGGTCCCCGGCTGGTATTCGATTTTCTTATTGATACGGTAGGGGTACCCTTTAGTCGTGGTCGGGATGGTGACTACGACTATACCGAAGAAGCGGCCCATTCGGTCCGGCGGATCCTTCATGCTCAGGACCATACGGGCGATGTTATCGAAGAATATCTTATCGCCTATGCTCTGAAAATAGGGGTAGAAATAAAAACCGGCTGGACCGCTATCGATCTGATAACAAACAATCACCATTCTACCGATTGCCAGGAAATTTATAAAACCCGGGAAGTTTTTGGTTGTTATGTGTTGGAGAACGCCACTGGCATAGTACATACCCTTTTTGCTGATGCGGTGATATTGGCCACCGGTGGTATTGGGAACATTTATCAATTTACGACGAACCCTAAAGAGGCCACAGGTGATGGTATCGCCATGGCCTACCGGGCCGGAGCGGATATTATCAATGCTGAATTCGTGCAGTTCCATCCTACCGCCCTGTATCATAAGGATATTCGTCGCTTTCTCATTTCTGAAAGTCTCCGGGGCGAAGGGGCCCGCTTGATTAACAAACTTGGTGAACCTTTTATGGAGCGGTACTCTCCGCTGGGAGATCTGGCGCCCCGGGATGTGGTAGCCCGGGCTATTTTCGAAGAAATGGCCCGGCTTGGTACAAGCTATGTGTATCTCGATTTGGCGCACTATTACAAAGGAGAAGTACCCATTCCCGAACGGTTCAAAAAGATTTATACCACCTGTTTAGAGGGGGGAATCGATATTACCCGGGAGCCTATTCCGGTAACGCCGGCGGCCCATTATTTTTGTGGTGGAATTAAGGTTGATGAAAATGGGAAGACCCAGATTCAACGGCTCTATGCGGTGGGGGAAGTCAGTTGTACCGGCGTTCATGGGGCCAATCGGCTGGCTTCTACGTCCCTCCTGGAGGGACTCCTGTGGGGAATCCGTGCGGCGGAACATATAAGCAAAACCCATAGGCCCATTGCCAAAAAGCGACTTGCCGCCATTCCTGATTGGGAAAAACCGGCTTCGCCAGAGTATTTTGAACCCATGGTGATATATCAAGATTGGAACTTAATTAAGTCAATTATGTGGTACCACGCCGGTATCGTGCGAACAAAGAAAAGTCTTGAGCGGGCCATGTCGGACCTTAATTATCATGCCCACCGAATCTATAAATTTTATCGAGAAGCAGAACTTACCCGGGACATTATTGAGTTACGGAATGGGGTAGAAACGGCCCAACTCGTAGTCCGAGCCGCCATGCATGATAAACGAAGTGTGGGTTGCCATTTCAGGAAGGATTGATCAATTCTAGCAATGTTTCTTTTAGATATTCGTAACAACGGCCATCCTTTGTATCTATTTCGAAAAATAAATTATTGTTTGTATTCTTGCTTAAATCCTTTGCTTAATAAAAACTCTACTATTTCTTGTAGTTTCATCCTCATCAAGAGAGAGACCGCTCTTTGTCAAGCAAGTTATCACCTGATTACCGGACCTTCTTAGGTCCATGGATGAATACCCAGCGCTTTGCATATGGGAGCCAGGCGCGCACCGTGCTTCACCGCATCCTCGATCGAATCTCGCAGGGCAATCCGTCGCTCTTCGGCTACCAGTCGTCCCTGAGGTCCTGCACCATCGCTAACCCTTCGGGTTTCGAGCAAGAGCGAAAGCATCTCTGCCAATGGCCTCTCTCGGTTTGAAAGCACTCCTTCATCTTCTTGCAGTGTACCCTGTCGCATCCTTGCTTTCCAGCCATAGATGGTCGTCACTGAAAGATTGTATTCTCGGGCCGACGAGACCGCCGACCGGCTCTCTGGAGGCAGGAGTTTTTTAAGTACCCTATTCCGAAACTGTGCGCTATATCAAGCCATAGATCACCCATCCTTCATTCTAACTAAGGTGGCTTCTATATCTGGCAGAAAGCGGTGGTGCCAGTCCACCGTTTTCCCACTTTTTTCTTCCAAACCGCAAGCAAATGATCGTTTGTTGGCCTATGTATAGGTATGGGAACTTACATTCCCCATCGGGAAGGGATAATCCAGACCATAGTTCGCAGTTCGCTTACCCAGTA
>NZ_PTQW01000017.1 GCF_004343725.1 Treponema sp. J25 | reverse complement strand
GCTAGATTTTATTTTGAGGCATTACGGGGGATCCGGTTTGTCGGATCAGCTTAAGCATCTCATCTACCGACAGATGCTCCTTGTTTTCCCGGCTGCTCAGATCCCGAAGGGTGTAGGAGGATTCTCCTTCTTGAGGGATAACCATGAACCGGGCCCCCTTCTTTTCCGCCAGGGCAAATTGCTGGGACAGTTTTTTAGGTTCCGGAAACACTTCGCAGGCCAGGCCTGCGGCCCGGAACTGCTGGGCCAGGGCCTGATAGCGCCCACCCTGTCGCTCATCAACGCAGGCAATGGCTACGACGACAAAAGAGCGGGGGGCGGTCTCTTTTCCCAGGGCTTCCAGGGCGGCGAGAAGCCGGTCGAGGCCAATGGATGCGCCTACACCGGGAAGCTGCTCCCGCGAATAGAGGGCCACAAGGTTGTCATATCTTCCCCCAGAACACACCGACCCAATATCAGGAAGGTCGTTTAAAAAGGTTTCAAACACCACGCCGGTATAATAATCAAGCCCCCGGGTAATCGACGGATCTAATACGAAGGAAGATTCAATGCCCAGGTCTTTCATGAATTGTAAAAGCGTTTCAAGACGTTCTGTATCGCTGTCCTTTCCTCCTGCCATATCGGTAAGTTTGCGCAGGGTTTCTTCATAGGAACCTTCGGTGTGGATATATGACAGAATGGTAGCGGCTCCTTCCTGGCCCACAAGGTTTGCGAGGAGGTCCCGGGTTTCTGCTTCCCCGATCTTTGCAAGTTTATCGACGGTCCTTAAAATTTCCACGCTGTGGGGGAGCCAGCCAAAACGATGTAAAAAGCGATTAAACAAGCCCCGATGGTTCAGTCGAATGGTGATATTCTGGACCCCAATTGCCGAGAGGGTTTGTTTCATCATCAAGAGAATTTCAAAGTCCGCGGCGCTCTTATCGGTTCCCACGATATCAAAATCGCATTGGGTAAATTCGCGATACCGCCCTCGCTGGGTATTTTCGCCCCTCCACACCTTAGCGATATGGTATCGTTTAAAAGGAAGGGGTAATTCGTGACGGTGTTCGGCCATAAAACGGGCAAAGGGAACAGTTAAGTCAAAGCGCAGGGCCACATCCCGTTCTCCATGATCTTTAAATCGATAAATTTGTTTTTCCGTTTCTCCGCCCCCTTTCCCCAGAAGAATCTCCGCATATTCAAGGGCAGGGGTATCGATGGGAACGAACCCGAAAAGACGAAAGGACTGTTCTATCTTTTCGATGAGCAGTCGTCGTTCAATTTCTGCAGGAGGAAGAAAATCTCGGAATCCTTTAAGTACCCGGGGTTCAATATACTGGGCCATACCTGTTTCTCCGTATAGAAAAAAAAAATTCTTCCTGATATGATGCCACAAAAAGCCCCTGTACGTACAGGGGAAAAACTGAGAAGGGAAAATCATGATACTAACCGTAGATGTGGGTAATTCAAATATTGTGGTAGGACTGTGGAATGAAAAAGGGCTTCAGCACCGCTGGCGGATCCATACAGTGATAAAAAAAACTGAAGATGAGTATGGGACCATCTTTAAAAGTTTACTGATAGACGAAAAGGTGGAAATTACTCATATTACTGCGGCATGTCTTTCTTCGGTGGTACCACCCCTTACTGGTCCTTTTACGGTAATGCTGGAACGGCTGGTGGGTAAGCGGCCTATTGTGCTTGGCCCGGAGGTATACGAAAAACTCCCCATCACGGTCCTTAATCCCTATGAAATTGGATCGGACCTGGTGGCCGACGCCCTGGCGGCCTACGAGCTTGCGGGTGGGGCTGCCCTGGTGGTTGATTTTGGGACCGCCCTTACCTTTACCGCTATCGATGGGAAGGGGGTTATCCAGGGAGTTTCTATTGCACCGGGACTCAACACGGCGGTTCTTGCCCTTTCCCGGGATACGGCCCAACTGCCCCCGGTGGATTTAGCAATTCCTCCGGCTCCTTATGGGAAAAATACGGTCCATGCTATTCAAGCAGGGATTGTATACGGTTATACGGGCCTCGTTGAGTATCTGGTAGAGAAAATTAGCCAATCCTTAGGGGAGCCTCTGCAGGTGATTGGGACCGGCGGACTCTGTCGGGTAATAAGTCCCCTGACCACGGTATTTACTTCTATCAATCCCGACCTCACCCTCTATGGGTTGAAACGGGTTGCAGAAATAGTAACCTCTACCTCGCCGTAACGGGGATGGTCCCCCACGATGAAGTTTTTGTTAAGATGCGGTGGGCTGTTCCTGTGATAGGGTTTGATTGAGGGATCGGGCCCGGGCGGTAAAATAGTAATCGTCGAGAATTTCGATGAGGGGGGGATTAAAATCAATGAAGGATCTGGTTCGAAGGATGCCGCTGGGAAGACGATTTGACTCTTGAATGGTTCCCGAAATGGTACATTTGTATTTCTTAAAATAGAGCTGAAATATTACCTTGCTTCCTGCCGTTCGCTCCTGCACATGGGGACCTTCTAAGTGTACGATGGTCTTAGAGTTAAGCGAAAAAATTTGGATTCTCCCTTCTTTCCCGCTTGAATCTTTAATAGTGGCGTAAAGGTTGTATCCCATGGTGCGAGCTACCTCAGGGGTAAGACGAAGCTCTTCTTTCCCGTATGATTCATAGAGCTGTTTAAGCTGTTCCTGGCCTTCCAAATAGGATCCTAAAATTCCAATATATTCGTCAGGGGAATTTTTATAGTCCAACGTAAAGAGGGCCACCGTATCCCGTCCTTTCATAGGGCTTAAAGAAAGGATGGTGCACCGAATAAAGAATAGGAGGGGCTCCTTTCGAGTGGGCACGGAGAATCCAAGGGAAAGGCCGGCAATACTGTTGGTGTATTTTTGGAAGAAGGTTATTTCCTGTATGGAAAGGGAGCCCATGAACACGGATCGCTTAAAGCCCAATTGGAACGGAGCTATCATGAGATTATAATCATCTACCTTTAATAGACACAAGCTTTGTTCAAATCCCAGCTTTTTTAACGTGTAGGGAGTACAGGGAATCTGGAGATCCCCGTATCGCTGGAGGTAATGCATACTTCCTGATCCTGTATCCATGAACCAATCCTTTTTCATAAAGTATAGATATGGCCCTCTTTTTTACGCAATGGCCTATGTATCGAAAATATCTAAAGAGGTCGGGCCTTTATACTATATCATCGAAACGGATCCCTTCTCCAGCGGGGATATCCTCTTTTACCACCTTCCCGATAAGATGAGAAAACCACTGAGGAGCAAGCCCTGGGCGAAGTTCTTTTTCGGTTCGGAGGATGGCCATATCCTGGGCGGTTAAGATGCTGCCCGCGGGAATATCTCGGAGAGCATGAATAGAGCGATTGGTCCGTTCATAATTTGCTTTTTCCGCAGGGGCAAGGCGTTTTCGACCATCCCCAAGAATTGCCTTGATCAGGGTCTCTCCTCGTTGCTCGCTCCACATCCTGAGAATTTCCGCTTTTCCTTCCTGGCTACCCCGTTCATTAAGCACCGCGGCGGCATTTCGTACGGATCGCACCAGTCGGGCAAAATCCTCTGGGGGAAGAGCAATGGGGTCATCAAGGCCGACATCCCGGCGGGAAAGGCAGAAATGTTTTTCTATGACCCGGGCCCCACAGGCTGTGGCAAGTACCGGCACGAGTTCTGCGTCCATGCTATGATCACTTACTCCCACCGTTACCCCAAAGAGGGCCCGCAAGTTTTCCAGGAGGAGCAGGTTGTACTCTGTCTCGGGAGTAGGATAGGCAGTTACACAGTGGAGCACACACACCTGGTCTTCGGGGAAAAAAGAAAGGGCCTGTTCTATATCTGCTAGTTTCGAAACCCCCGTGGAAAGAATCGTTGGAAGCTTATATGAAGCAATTTCTTCAAGAAGCTGCACATAATTCAGTTCAGGGCTTGCTATTTTCATGAGCTTGGGGTGTAACGCGTGAATTTCCCGGGCACTTTGTAACCCAAAGGGGGTACAGAGAAACAAGGCTCCCTGCTCTTCGACATATTCTTTAAGTTCCGCAAGAAAGTCGATAGAAACTTCCAGTTGTTTGAAACGTTCATAGAGGGGAATGGGACCGCCGGGGAGGGGAACTATGCCTGTTTTGGGGTGGAGGATCTCGTCGGCGTAAAAGTGCTGGAGTTTAATGCAATCAGCCCCCGCTTCCCGAGCGGCGTGAACCAGTTCCTTTGCCTTGGTAAGACTCCCATTATGAGATGTCCCCAGTTCTGCAATAATGAGAGGAGAGGGCGATAGGGTCTGGAAAAAGTGCTCCATGGCCCCATCATTCCATGAAAGGGGCTTTTGTGCAATCACTTTTTCGAGAAGAACCCTCGACATTTTTGTATCCATAGGGTATTATTTTTTATATACGTTACAACCGGAGAAGGAGAGGCTATGAAGACCCTGATTTGTGATGTTTGTAAGCGGGTGATTCAAAATCCTATAAAGGACCGTAACTATTTTCATATTAAGGATCGGGATCTCTGTGAGTCCTGTAAAGACCAACTGGAAATAGTACTGAAACCGGTGGTTCGCCAGAAGTATCCTTTTAATTTCGAATGGTATGAACGCTTAATGACCGATTCTATTGAAAAGGCGGTTCAAAAGGGAAAGTTTGAAGAAATAAAGTAGCTGTTTCAAGTTGTTTTAACCGGAAGGGGACCTCGGGGGCAGAAAACTGCCCTTGAGGAGGAGAGAGCTGTTCCTCAGAAGAGGTTCCCGGAAAAGCGAGGGAAAAAAGAGGGGGGTACCCCTCCGAGACCAAAAGTAAAAAAGCCAGAAGGTGTGTTCCGTTCCCCTCAATTGACATAGTTTTTCGTGCCGTGATATTACTATACATCGTAAAATTTTCCCTCAATAAGGAGTAACCATGTCCGGTCATAGTAAATGGGCGACCATAAAGCACAAGAAGGGTGCCGCCGATGCAAAGCGGGGCCAGTTGTTTACCAAGCTTATCAAGGAAATTTCCATCGCTGCCCGAATGGGTGGAGGTGATCCCGAAGCAAATCCCCGACTCAGGACCGCCATCCTTAAGGCAAAGGCGGCGAACATGCCCAAGGATAACGTGGAACGGGCCATTAAGAAGGGTACGGGCGAACTAGAAGGGGTAAACTACGAAGAGTTGACCTATGAGGCCTATGCGCCCGGTGGCGTGGCGGTTCTTATCGAAGTTCTTACGGATAATAAGAATCGGGCCGCGGCGGATGTACGGAATATTCTGACTAAGGCAGGGGGGTCCCTCGCTACGGCAGGGGCTGTTTCTCGGCTTTTCAAGCGGAAGGGGCTCATTACCTTTGATGGGGAGAAATACTCGGAGGATCAGATCATGGAGGCCGCCCTGGAAGGCGGTGCAGAGGATGTAAGTACCTCCGATGGGGTTATCGAAGTAATCACCGCCCCTGAAGATTTTGAAACGGTCCTCAATGCCCTCAATGCCCGTGGGTTTGAATCGATGAGTGCTGAAATCAGTATGATCCCCGATATGGAAGTATCCCTCGACAAAGAATCGACGAGCAAGGTTCTTAAGATGATCGAGCGGCTTGAAGAAAACGATGACGTGCAAAACGTCTATCATAACCTTGAAATTCCTGAAGGGTTTGAAGAAGAGTAATCCTTTGCGTACCCCCCCTCGCCGGATCCTGGGAGTAGATCCCGGACTGGCGGCCACGGGCTGGGGCCTTGTGGTATATGAATCGAATCGTCTTATCCATGTAGCCCATGGATGTATAGAAACTGAACCACATCTCAGCCGCCCGGAACGTTTATTGTGTATCTATCGCCAAATACGGGATATTATTACTCTCTATGCTCCAGAAGAAGGGGCGGTGGAGACCCTCTATATGGGAAAAAACACCGCTACCGCTATCCCTGTAGCCGAGGCCCGGGGGGTTGTCTGTATGGCCATGGCTGAACTGGGGCTTGCCGTTCGGGAGTATACCCCCCTCGTTATTAAGCAAGCTATTGTAGGTCGCGGAAAGGCAGAAAAGCATCAGGTTCAGGAAATGGTCCGTCTTCTTTTAGGGCTTGATGCGGTGCCCCAACCAGACCATGCGGCGGATGCCCTGGCGGCGGCAATTTGTTTAGCCCATGGTACCGCTTGCGTAGCCTTGAGTAGCTAGGCTATAGTATTTTCATGTTTAACAGCCTTCGGGGAATCCTTACTGCCAGAATGGGAGAGACGGTGTATCTTGCTACCGGTGGTATTGAATGGGATATTACCGTACCGCTCCTGGATAGTGAACAGCTTCCTCCTGTAGGATCAGAGGTGCGTCTCGTCGTATGGTTGTACCATCGGGAAGATCAGATGAAACTCTTCGGTTTTACCACCGAAAAGCGACGGGAAACCTTTCTGGAACTCATTAAAGTAGAGGGTGTGGGGCCTCGACAGGCCATAAAAATCCTGAGCGGTATTAGTGATGAAGACCTCGAGGCTGCCTTAGAGAAGGAAGATGTTCTCCGATTACAAGAAGTGCCGGGTTTGGGGAAAAAGACAGCCCAAAAACTTATCCTTTCTTTAAAGGGAAAACTCGTTGGAACGCCTCAAAAAGAAGGGCTCCCTCCTCTCCATGAAGATCTTGTGGTGGCCCTTACTAACATGGGTTATGACCGAAGGGCCGCCCAGGAAGCGGTACTCCAGGCCAATCGGGAGTTACAGGATGGGGCGCCACTTGCTCAGGAAGAACGGGAAAAGCGCCTTTTTAAACGGGCAATCCTCATTTTAAGCGGTGAATGAGAGAAGGAATTTCTCTATGGAACATAAAAAAAAAGGAGACCCCAAAAATCAAGCCCATCCCGTCTCGCTGCTGCATCCTGAAACAGTCCTTGAAGAGGATAGCACGGAGGGATCCCTGCGTCCCCGGTATCTACGAGAATTTATTGGCCAAAAAAACATAAAAGATAACCTCTCAGTTTTCATTACCGCCGCCCGGCAGCGCAAGGAAAGTCTCGATCACCTTTTCTTAATTGGCCCTCCCGGGCTTGGAAAAACAACCCTTGCTCAAATTGTGGCAAATGAACTCCAGGTAGACTTTAAAGTTACCTCCGCTCCTGCCCTGGATAAGCCGAAGGACCTGGCAGGAATTCTTACCACCGTAACCGAAGGAACGGTATTTTTTATCGATGAAATCCATCGCTTAAAACCCACCATCGAAGAAATGTTGTATATTGCGATGGAAGATTATGAATTGGATTGGGTTATAGGCCAGGGTCCAAGTGCCCGGACTATCCGTATTCCCATTCCCCGTTTTACGTTAGTAGGGGCCACCACCCGGGCGGGGATGGTTTCGAGTCCCCTTATTAGTCGGTTTGGCATCACCTGTCGTTTTTCTTTTTATGAGCAGGCGGACATGGAAGCGATAGTGCGACGCTCCGCCGACATCCTTCAGGTGCCCATCGAAGAAGGAGCCATTCGTCTTATCGCTGCTTCAAGTCGGGGGACTCCCCGGGTGGCAAACCGGCTCCTCCGTCGGATGCGGGACTTTGCCCAGGTTTTTGGGGGAGGAACGGTGAGCAAAGAGGTCGTAGCGGAGGGCCTTGTCCGTCTTGAAATAGACGAGCTTGGCCTTGAACGGTACGATCGGGAAATTTTGCGGATCATCATCGAGCGCTATGGGGGAGGTCCCGTGGGGGCTGAAACCCTGGCCATTTCGGTAGGAGAATCGGTGGAAACCCTAGAAGATTACTACGAGCCCTACCTGATTCAGGCAGGGCTTTTGCAACGAACCCCTCGTGGTCGGATGGCAACGCCCTTCGCCTATCAACATCTTAAGCTGGAGCCTCAAACGAATGGAAACAGGGGATTTCTTTTTTAATTTACCTTCCCACCTTATTGCGCAGCATCCTTCTTCTCAACGGGGAGAGAGTCGGTTGATGGTAGTCTCCCGTTCTTCCCGGACGTGGCAACACCGCTGGATGCGAGATTTCCCTGAGCTTCTTCCTCAGAATGCGGTGTTAGTATTCAACAATTCCCGGGTACGGAAGGCCCGTATTTACGGGACTTCTCTGCGAAATAAAAAGCAGGAAGAGTTTCTCCTTTTGGAATCCCTGTCTCCTTTCCGTTGGCTGGCTCTTACCAAAAAAATGAAGCAGAAAAAGAGGGGAGAACAGTTTCAATTTACCGGTGAACGAGAGGGCACTATCGTCGATTTTAAGGAAGGGCAGGTGCTCCTCGAATTTGATAAGCCCGTAGATGACCTCTGGCTCGACCAGCATGGGCATATACCGCTTCCCCCCTATATAAAGCGAAAGGATGAACAGGCTGACGAAGAACGGTATCAAACCGTATATGCCCGGGAAGTTGGTTCTGTAGCGGCCCCGACGGCGGGGCTCCACTTTACCGAAGAGATCCTTCATGAGCTTGACCGGCGGGGTATTGTACGGGCCTTTGTTACCCTTCATGTGGGGATGGGAACTTTTTTACCCGTACGAAGCAGGCGGGTAGAGGATCATCAGATGCATGAAGAGTGCTACACCGTTCCCCTGGAAACGGCCCAACTGGTAAACCAGGCAAAACAGGAAGGACGGCCGGTGGTTGCGATTGGTACGACAAGCGTTCGGACGTTAGAGTCCGCATGGAGAGACGGGGCCCTGCATGCGGAAAGCGGGAAGACGCGGATATTTATTTATCCGGGCTATCATTTTCAAGTGGTGGATCAGCTTTTTACCAATTTTCATACCCCTGAATCAACCTTGCTCATGCTCGTTTGTGCCTTTGCGGGGAAGGATCTCATCTTCCAGAGCTATGAGGCGGCAATCCAGGAGCAGTATCGTTTTTTTAGCTATGGGGATGCCATGTATATTCAATAAAGACCTCCGCCGGGGACCTTTTTTCTAGCGCCCCCTGTTAACCTGTTAATAAGTATTTTCGTCCATTGCTTCAAACTGCTCGCGCACCTTTTGCAGGAGCGCCAGTTCCCGTTCAATGGTTTTCTGGTAATTTAAAGACCCATCGGCGATGCGGGCTGCCTCATCTTCCCAGAATTGCACCCGTTCCAGGTTAATAAAGCGAAACCGCTTATCGTTTGCCTTTTCTGCCCACTGGATGGCCTCTTTCCAGTAGAAAAGGGCAGTGCGGTAACAGGTTTCGGCGGTTTTAAGGCTTTCCAGGTTTTGCTCTTTCCACGGGGCATTGTAAAAATAGGCATTCCGTTTGTTCCACTTGTTTCCCAGCAAGAGGTATTGCTCTATGAGTTTTAGATTGATATGCATCATAAACAGGTAGCGATATTTTTCCCATTGAGTTTTGTTTTCAATAAGGGCAAGGGCATACAGGGGATTACAAAAATCTGCGGTCAGGGCCTTTTCAAGCCAGTAGATGTTTTCCATCGTATCATCGGGATACTGGATGTAATGAAGATGAAATAACCGATAGTACTGTTCTTTGTACTGGACATAGTAGGCTCTGGCGGTGTCTCCCCCTATTCCGATCAAGAACAGAATGGCTAAAAGAATACCCTGTCGTCGTTTGCCTCTGGTTATTGTGATGTTCCTGCTTCGCATATCGTTTTTAGTATCGGCATATGTGAGAGGGCCCTCCATACTTCCTCAGCCACCTCTGCGATACTTTTTGTTGCATCAATCACGATACAACGGGTTCCTCCTTTCTCGCAATAACGGGGAAGTACCGTTTCATACCGCTGGTGGATCTTTTTTTGAAAATCTAGTCGCTCATATATATCCCGCTCCGAGCGTTGTTCGTATCGACCTGCGGCTATCTCAGGGGGAAGTCGAAAATATAATAGCAGTTCCGGATACGGAAAATCCTGATTCAATTGTTCTACTACCGCATCGCCGCAAAAAAGTCCCTGGTATACCAGAGAACTGGGAACATACCGGTCGCTTATTACCAGTTTTTGTTGCTGACAGTGTGATACAATTCCCTCAGGGGCATATAAGTGTTCTTGCCGGTCCGCCGCAAAAAGATAGGCCAGGGTCTTTGGTTCTAATGGAATCTTTCCCCGAAGGCTCTCCCGAAGGAGCTTCCCAATAGGGCCTTTTGTAGGCTCGAAGGTCGCCACAAAAAAAGAGGAGGGTAGTTTTTTTTGTAACAGTTCAAGCTGGGTGGTTGTTCCACTCCCATCGGTACCTTCCAGTACCACAAAGTTTTGTAGTATCATAGGAACGGTTATACCATGGAGCAGCAAAAGAAGAAAGACAAAAGCCCTTCGTTTCTCGTGGTAATAGGAAGTTTTTTGATAGTGTTGTTCCTTTCTTCCGGGCTGGGGGTTCTTTTCCAACGGGGTATTGTAGCTCGTACCCATTCTATCCAGCGAGAACTTCTTGAACTCATACAAGAAAAAACAGGTTTTTCTCTTTTTTATGCTTCCATGGGGGCAAATATCTTTGGAAATTTAGAAATTCATCGTCTTATTCTCTCCCATGATACAGAACCCTTTGTGGTCTCGGTAGATCGGGTAAGGATAGTGTTTTCCCTGGGAGCCCTGCTGGGAGGGAAGGATTGGAAAGAAGCCCTGCGACGGGTAGAATTATATAAGCCCCGACTTGAGTTGCAACTAAAAGAAATAGGGAAAGAAGGAACGTCCTCCACTAGCCAGGGAAAAGGGGTTCCTTTTAGTCAGCATATCCAGAATTTAGTACGGTCTTTTCAGAATTTTTCGTTTCGAATTGTTCAGGGAGAACTACTGATACGGAACGATAGTGAAAGGGAAATACGGCTATCTTCCTTTTCATGTTCGGCCTCATTCCGTAGTCACGATGCAGATCAGCTGCATCTTCAAGGAAACACGGTTCTTCAATACAAAGGTCCTGAAGACAATGTTACCGGAGGACTTTTACGGACCGAGCTTTCCTATCGTCTTGACGTAGACCCTTCTTTAGAGTCTGTTTCGGGAAACCTGGCGACCACCATCACTGAAACAGCCTATTTTACGGTACAACCCTTTTCGGTTACCCTTCGATATCAGCCCCATGAAATTGAAGTAAAAAAAATACGGGATGCTTTTCCCTACGATTTTAGCTTTTCTTTTTTTCCGGAAGAACAAAGGGCTAGCCTGAAGGTTCGAACCGCCCAATTTAATCCTTTTACGATAATAAAACTTTCATCCCGCTGGCAATCGGTACAACAGTGGATTCCTTCACTTCTTGATGGAGAAGTGTTGGTGAACTATTGGCCTACCCGCAACGATCTTTCATATGAAGCAAATTTACGGGGAATGGTGAATCTTCCCTACTCATTGGGACCTGCCACTCTTAAGGTTATTGGGGAAGGGAACCTTCGTTCTCTGTATTTTAGTGACCTCTCTCTTACGTTTCCTCAAGGTTTTGTCCAGTATAAGGGGCACTACGAGATTCCTACGGCCCGTCCTGAAGGGACAGTGGCACTTACCCTGTATCAGAAAGATAGAACCGCCCCTCCTTTTGTATCTACCGTGATAAGTCTTTCAAAGGAACAGAAGGATTTTATCCTTTGGAGTGAGGACTTACAGATTGGTAACACCCATCTTTCAGCCTTAGATGGTCGTTTTTCATTTGATGGATCCACCATCAATGGGATTGTTTCTACCCTTCTTTTTAAAAACATAGAGTCCTATGAGAATGTCCAGGTTGCAAAAATTACCCTTGAAGGAAGCTATACCTTCTCTGATAATTTTTTGCAGTCCCAGATTTCCTTACGGGATGTTCCTTTAGAAACCATGCAGCGTATGGTTCACACCTTTATCCCGTCTTTTCCAGAGGAACTCCCTGGTCCACCCATGACCTGTACCACCGATATCTATATTCTTGCGGATCATGCCAATATAACCTTTACCAGTCCCCGTATCATGTTGACTACCGGTGGAACGAATCCCTTATTCCTCCTTTTTTCGATGGCCGGAACCAACCGGGAGCTTTCCATTCAGGATGGGCGTCTTTTCTGGACAGGGGGACAACTGGGCTTTTCAGGCAATTTCCTCTACGAAGATCGGCAGAGTCTCCTTTTTTCAACATCTTTTCAGTATGTAGATCTCTTGTATACCGTCGATGGAGAACTCCTGGATGGTCGTTACCTTACTTTGCGCGGGAATTATGGTTTACTGGCCACCCTTGCTCTGGACCCTTCGGGCGCGGTACAGGGGCATTTCAATGTTGATCAGCTTCCTTTGCCCCTGGATTTGATAGATTCAAAGGTTTCAATAAGAGAATACCCCCATTTCTCAGGAGAAGCCTCTTTTTCGTATGTATCTCCTGAACAATGGAATGTAGATATTACCTCCTTTTCTTTTCAGAATATCCATGTTTTTGATATTCCTGCTTTTTCCTGTTATGGATCAGGCCTTGTGTCACCAGAAAAACTTCGTATTGGTTTCCAGGAGATACGACAGGTAAATCAGCCCATTCTTGATGGGGAACTAACGGTTACTGGTCTTTTCCAGAAAAAAATGAAGGGTTCCCTTGCTCTTTCAAACGCTATCACGGGTGAACAGTACCAGCTAGAAGTGGTTACCCCTGAGGCTGGCGGCTTGGAAGTCCGTTTGAATTTTAAAGGAGCATTGGCGGGCCGCTTTTCTCCGACGGTCCCGGTGAAATCAGCCACTGGTGAACTACGATACGTAGCTGATGAAAAGGGACAATTTAATTTTTCCTGGGCTCTTCCAACGGTAAAGGTGCTGCTTAATGACCAGGAATATACCCTGTTCTCCCTTGGTTCTTTGGATAACCAGGAACTTCTCAGCGAAAAAACCAGTATTCAATATGGACAGCTACAGGGAATCCTTTCTAATATTGTGCTGGATAGACAAAAGGGTGTATTGACTTTCACAGGAGAAATAACGGGCCCCCTCCTTGGTAAGGAAAGTAATATATTTTTTGAAAATCGGAGTACCTTTACTTCTCCTTCTTCCTGGGCCGATTTTCTCACTCCTGAGTTCTATACGACCCCGCTGGTGAGTGTGTTCTCTCTTACCAAAGGTACCTGGGATAACCAGCCGGTAGAACCCTTTTCTTTGCACTACGAACAGGATCGGCAGCATATGCTTATCTATGGGGGGCCAGGAGAGGCAATTTCAATTCGTCTGGATAGAGAAGGGAACCTCTATGGGTCTCTTTCCAAGCCCCTTCCTCTTAACGCATTATTTGAAGGGACTATTCAGAATCAACTGATGAATATTCAGATCCATTCTTTTGTGGTTGATGTGCCCTCTTTGTGGAAATACCTTCCCTTTCAGACCCTTCTTACTTTTTCTCAAGGTATCCTTATCGGAGATCTCCGACTTTCTGGGAGCGTCCAGGATCCTCAAATAGAAGGATCAGTGACCGGAGAAAATCTTCGGTTTACTCTTACAGAGTGGATTACTGATAGCTGTACAGTCCCACAGGCTCATTTTGTCGTTGAAAATTCCCTACTTCGTCTTGAACCGGTCCGGGGAATATTCTCAACAGGCGAGACGATCCTTTCGACGACCATGCAATTTGAACGCTGGATTCCTCAAAATTTTCAGCTCACCATCCAAACAGAACGAGAAAAGGCCATCCCCTATCGTATTGCCCTCTTGGGGATCACAGCCAAGGGATTCGCCTATGGTACGTTGTCTCTTTCGTTTACAGAAGATCTCTTTGCTTTGACGGGGAACCTGTGGGCAACCAATAGCACCATCACGTACCTT
Source organism: Treponema sp. J25 (assembly GCF_004343725.1). Taxonomy (NCBI): domain Bacteria; kingdom Pseudomonadati; phylum Spirochaetota; class Spirochaetia; order Treponematales; family Treponemataceae; genus Treponema; species Treponema sp. J25. Next base: position 49,016 of record NZ_PTQW01000017.1, on the reverse strand, counting down.
CCCGAGGAACTAAAGCAGACAGATGTTTCTTCCTCTGGACCTCATATCACTACCAACTTGATGATATATACCGATAAAAATGTGGCTTTCCTCTGGCCTTCTCAGGATTTCCCTATTCTTCGAGCCTATAGTGATGCTGGTTCTTCTTTGCAAGTCCTTTCTAATAGTCAGACCGGTCGTTTTTCGCTTCGTGGTACCATTCAATTACGGACGGGAGAAGTGTATTACTTACAACGGAGCTTTTTCCTGCGAAGAGGTAAACTTGTTTTTAACGAAAATGAAATAAAAGTGGATCCCTCCATAAGCATCCAGGCTGAATTGCGGGATCGCACCGAAAATGGACCGGTTACCATTACGATGGTGGTGGATAATACCCCTCTTTCTCGTTTTATTCCCCGTTTTGAATCGAGTCCTGCCCTTTCTCAATCGGAAATTCTTTCGATTCTCGGGCAAAATGTTGTAGGAACCTCGTTACAGGGAACTCTTCTTACGATTTCCTCGGATGTTCTTACCCAATTTGGAATTATGCGATATTTTGAACAGAATGTGCGTTCTACCCTGGGTTTAGATATGTTTTCTATTCGAACCCAGGTGCTCCAGAATGCCCTGGTGCAGGTTTCAGGAGTTACAGAAGAAGGTACCCTTCAGAAAAACAGGGGGATTGGTAACTATTTTGATAATACCACTGTTTATATTGGCAAGTACTTTGGGCCGGATTTGTTCTTGCAATCTCTGGTCTCTTTAAAGTATGATGAACAACAGGCAAATACCTTTGCAGGAGGGTTGTCTATCGAGTCAGAAGTGGGATTAGAACTCAGAACCCCTCTTTTCATGATAGAATGGAGTATTACGCCAAAACATCAAGAGCATTTGTTTATGTCTGATCAGTCATTGACAATTACATGGAAATGGTCATTTTAAGAGTAATTTAATGAAAGAAGGAGCTTCCATGCGCAGATTATGGTTTGTGTTGGTTTTTGTCCTGGGAGGGACCTTTCTTGGAGCCCAGCAATCCGATGAATGGTACATTGGTAAGCCCATAAAAGACATCACCTTTGAAGGGTTACAACATGTAAGTACCTCTGAATTGGAAGGTATTACCTCTCCCTATATCGGACGTTTTTTTACGGATACTCTTTTTTGGGAATTGCAGGGGAAACTGTATGCCTTGGAGTATTTTGATACCCTGACTCCCCGGGCTATCCCCGCAGATGAAACAGCCCAGGCGGTTATTTTGAAGTTTATTGTAAAAGAAAAGCCCGTGGTATCCCGTATTCAGTTTCAGGGGAATACGGCTATTCGGAGTGGGGAACTACAGGATGCTATCACTATCAAACAAAATGAGGTGGTAAATACCATTAAATTGCGGGCTGACGAAGAGGCTATTCGTAATAAGTACCTTGAAAAGGGCTATCCCGATGTTTCTGTGCAATCTCAGGTGATAGAAGGGACTTCTGCAAAAGGTCAAAACACCGTAGAAGTTCGTTTCATTATTGAAGAAGGTGAGCGGGTTGTTGTTGAAGCTATCCGCTTTGAAGGAAATACCGTTTTTTCAGAAAATACCCTCCGTTCCCAGCTTTCTCTCAAACCTAAGTCTCTCTTTAATGATGGGGCTTTCCAGGAGGCAAAACTCCTGGCGGATCAGAACACCCTTGCCCAGTATTACCGAAACCGGGGCTATGTGGATGCCCGAGTGGTAGATGTATATAAACAAACAAGGAAGGATGAACAGGGCCGAAATTTGATGACCCTCACGTTTAAAATATTTGAGGGAAAAATGTATACCCTGGGGAAGATAACCTTTGAGGGTAATAAACTGTTTCCTACCAAACAACTTGAGGGTCTCATAAGTGCAAAGCCACAACAACCGATTAATGCCCAACGTCTTGAAGCAGATATGCAGCGGGTGGCAGACCTGTACTATGAAAACGGATATATTTTTAATACCATTACCCGTACTGAAAAACGGAATGAAGAAGCAGGGACCATCGATTACACTATCACCATTGTGGAGCGGCCCCGGGCATACATCGAAAATATTATTATTCGAGGAAACAAAAAAACAAAAGAAGAGGTAATTCTTCGAGAAATTCCTCTTGAACCCGGAGATATTTTTTCTAAAAACAAAGTTCTTGATGGACTGAGAAATCTATATAATCTTCAGTATTTTTCGTCTATTATTCCTGACACTCCCCAGGGAAGTGCGGAAAACCTTATGAATCTCGTTTTTAATGTAGAAGAACAACCTACCACGGATATCCAATTTGGTCTTACCTTCTCTGGTTCCTCCGATCCAAAAGCCTTCCCCATATCGGGACTTCTAAAATATAACGACCGGAACTTTTTAGGTGGAGGCAATACCATTGGCCTGGAACTCACCGCCTCGCCGAACACCCAACTGGTTAGTTTTACCTATACCCAGCGCTGGATGTTTGGAGTACCTTTGAGTGGTTCCTACGATTTTACCTTCAATCATAGTACTAAGACGGCCCTCATGGATTCGTTGGCTCCGATCTTTAACGGCGACGAGGATTATGCATATCCTGATGGTTTTGACAGTTACGAACAATACGTAAATAGCGATGAGACTCCCCTTGATGAATACCTCATGTCCTATGACCAATGGAAATTCTCCCTGGGATTTTCAACGGGGTATAGATTTGGTACACCGATGGGGAACCTGAATGTGGGAGGAGGACTGCGTCTCGGTATTGTGTACAATTCCTATGATGAGACCCTTTATCGTCCCTTTGATCCTACCTTACGAAAAAAGAATAACCGTTGGGTTCCTTCCAATTCTATCTGGTCAATGGTATCACTTGATAATCGGGATATTTCGTATGATCCTTCTTCTGGTTTTTATGCGATTCAGCGCCTTGGGCTGTATGGTCTTTTTCCTGCGGATTGGGAACATTATCTGAGGACCGATACCAAGGCAGAATATTTCCTTACCCTCTTTAGAATTCCTCTTTCAGAATCCTTTACTTTTAAAGGTGTGTTCGGACTTCATTCGGGGGTCTCTTTTATATTTCCCCAGATAGTAGATGGCACTCCTCAGATAGAAGATTCTAACAAACTGGTAATAGATGGAATGTTCGTGGGACGGGGATGGTACAGTATGCGACTTACCTATGGAATGGCCCTTTGGGAAAACTGGGCGGAATTGCGGTTTCCCCTTGTACCCAATATACTTGCTCTGGACTGGTTTTTTGATGCGGCGGCCATTAAAAAAGATTATGCGAGCTTTGTAAGTAGTCTCTCTTTGGAAGACTTCCGCTTTAGTTTTGGGGCGGGCTTACGATTTACGATTCCTCAGTTTCCCTTCCGATTTAGCCTAGCTAAACGATTCAAAGTTGTGGATAATCAGATCCAGTGGCAAGATGGAGGCATTGGGAGTTGGGGATTGGACTTTGTACTTTCCTTTGCTCTTTCATCATATTAGAAGAGAGGAGGAGATATGAAAAGGCATATATTACTGATGGTGTTGATAATCGGAGTGGGGCTGATACTTACTCCCTTTACTCTGGATGCACAAATGATAACCCGGGTGGCGGTCGTGGATGTCCCCAAAATATACACCGCCTTTTTTAAGGATTCCGCAGCGGTACGGGAATTTGAAGAACGAAGTGCCCGGGTTCAGGCAGAAATTAACAAAATGACCGAAGAAATCCAGGCCCTTCAAAAGAGTAAACTGGAAGCGGAGGCCGCAAAAGATTCCAGTCGGGCTCTTCAATTAGATAACGAGATTTATAAAAAAACCGAGTATCTTAAAGAATACTACCGGATTAAAACCGCCGAATTAGAGGATCAGCGGAAAAAGCTCGCCCAATCGAGTAGTTTCTTGCAACAAGTATACAATGAAATCAAGATTGTTGCAGAAAGTGAAGGATACAGTGTGGTTTTTAATATAAAAGATACCACGGGAATTATCTGGTACAGTCCCTCTGTGGACATAACAGATAAGGTCTTGCAGAATCTTCTGACCAAGGCCGGAAAACAATAAAAGTACGGGGATTTTCACAGGAGGAGGGGGCACTCCGTTCTGTGAAAATCCCCTAGGAAAACAGACAGATCCCTCTCCTTCCTGGTGAAAAGAAGAATGTCCGCCCCTTCAAAAAGGCAGAAAGTATTTTTTACGTTTGAGAAAGAAATCTGAAAAAATCATTGCCCCTTGGAAGGGTCTTTCATCTGGCTTTTTAAGACCGCATGAAGGGTAGCAAATTTCTTACGGTTTTCTTCTGAGATTTCCATGAGATTTTCATGGGTATGGAGCAAGAGGTCGAGCTCTGCCTTCTTGGTTTGAATTACATCGATCATGTTTTTGGGGAATTCTACGGCGGTGTCCAAGGTTTTAACGAGACTGACGATACCGAGAGCGGACAGCAAATTCCGTGCTGCCTCTGATGGCTGGACGATGGTAATGGGATGTTTTGCGGATCGTACGAGCCGTTTATTAAAGCCCACCAGCAACCCCATAAACGTAGAGTCCATATAGTCGCATTGAGAAAGATCGATATAAAGATCCTGCACTGGCGGTGCCGAATCTAAGCGAGAAAAAACAATTTCCCGGAGATCTGCACAGAGGGCCGCGGTTATATGTCCCACCGCCTTAATATAGAGAACACCCTTTTCTTCAGTGTATAATAATGACTCAGCCACAATCTACTCCTTTGCTCTTTCCACACACTATCAGTTGTACTTTAAATCATCCTGGCGTATAATGCAACTCCCATGATAGAAACAACTCCACTGGTTGAACAGTACAGAAAAATTAAGCGGGACTATCAGGATATGGTCCTTTTTTTCCGGCTGGGGGATTTTTATGAGATGTTTGCGGAAGATGCCCTCGAGGTTTCTTCCCTGCTTAATCTTACCCTTACCAGTCGGAATGGACTTCCTATGTGTGGGGTTCCCTACCATGCGGCCCGATCCTATATTGCCCGCCTTTTAAACCTGGGAAAGAAGGTCGCTATCTGCGAACAGGTCACTGAGCCAGGAAAGGGGAAAGGGCTCATCGAACGCCAGGTGGTCGAGGTGGTAACCCCCGGTACCGCCGTAGATGAGGATTTTCTTGAGCGGGGAACCGCTAATTACTTGGCCTCCTTAGTCTATAAAAATGGGTTCTTTTCCTTTTCTTATATAGAGTTATCGACCGGTGAGTTCTGGACAACCCATTTTCAGGAGAACCCAGATACCCTGGATCATGAAGAACGTATTCGTCGGGAATTAGGTCGGCTTGCTCCTCGGGAGCTTATTATCCAGGAGTCTCTTCTGGAAGAACAAGGATCGATTCAGGCCATACTCCATGAGTATGGGGACCTGGTTATAAACCGCTGGCCCGATTGGGTATTTGATTCCTATCAGTGTTATGAGCGGCTGCTCAAACAATTTAAGGCGGTGAACCTTAAAGCCTTTGGGCTTGAGGAGGGATCCCCTGAAATTCTCAGTGCCGGTGCTATTCTGTTGTATCTGGATGAAACTGCCCGAAGTGTGCTTCCCCATGTTCGTTCCCTCCATGTATACGGGGAAGAGGATTTTGTTGCCATAGATGAAGCCTCCCAGAAGAATCTGGAACTTGTCCAGAATCAACGGGAGGGGGATAGTCGGTACACCCTTTTTGAAGTTCTGGATCACACCAAGACTTCCATGGGGAAGCGACTCCTTCGCTGGCGAATTTTGCATCCCCTGCGGGAGAAAAGTGCCATTCATCTTCGTCTTCGCATGGTGGAACTGTTCTACCACGATCAAGGACGGCTCTCCCAAATTCGGGAACTCCTTTCTCGCATCCCGGATCTGGAACGCCTTTCAGCCCGTCTTGCCATGGATAAGGCCCATGGGAAGGATCTCGTGGCTATCAGGACTGCCCTGGCACAGTTCCATCGCCTCCAGAAACTTATTGATGAATGTGGGCTTCCCTCTGAATATGAGTTAAAGCTCGGGAGCCAGGAACAGAGCCAGCTTGTCGCATTGCAGCATCTTCTGGAACAGGCCATTTGTGATGAGCCCTCGGTGCTTCTTACCGAAGGAAATCTTATTCGAGAAGGGTATAGCAAGGAACTGGATCACCTAAAGGAGCTTCAACAAAAAGGGCGGAGCCTATTAGAAGAGTATCTTGAGGAAGAGCGAAAAAAGACGGGTATCACCAATCTTAAAATGAAGTATAACCGTCTTATCGGTTACTATTTTGAGGTAAGCCGTGCGAACCTGACTCTGGTTCCTCCGTATTTTATTCGTCGTCAGGGGATCGCCGGTGGAGAACGATTTACAACCGAACGACTCATGGCCCTTGAATCTGAAATTGAAGGAGCTGCAGAACGGAGCATCGAATTAGAAAAAAATCTCTTTCTCGAGATTAGAGAAAAAGCCAAAGAATCGATACCCCTCCTTTTGGATGGGGCCCGACGGATTGCGGAAATTGATGTAACCGCTTCCCTTGCCTGGGCAGCGACCCTCTATGGCTGGAATGCCCCCGAAATAGATGAATCTTGCCGGCTTTGTATTAAAGAAGGACGCCATCCGGTAGTGGAAGCCCACCTTCCCCGGGGAGAATTTATCCCCAACGATACCGACCTTGATGGGGAGGGCTTCTTTTTTGCCCTCATTACGGGTCCAAACATGGCAGGAAAATCCACATACCTTCGGCAGAGCGCCCTTATTACGATTATGGCCCAGATGGGCAGTTTTGTTCCTGCCAGGGAAGCCCGTATTGGGGTGGTGGATAAAATATTCTGTCGGGTAGGGGCCTCGGATAACCTGGCCCGGGGAGAATCGACCTTCCTGGTAGAGATGAATGAAACGGCCCGTATTCTGAGATCCGCCACGAAGCGAAGCCTGGTTATCATGGATGAGGTTGGTCGTGGTACGGGAACAAAGGATGGTCTTGCCATTGCCTGGGCCGTTTGTGAAGAACTCCTTGAACACATTCGATGTCGAACCCTGTTTGCCACCCATTACCACGAGCTTTCTCGACTAGAACATCCGGGGATGATGAATCGTTCTATGGGGGTAGAAGAACGGGATGGAACTATTGTGTTCCTGAGAAAATTGAAGGAAGGGGCAACGACCGAATCCTACGGGATTCATGTGGCCCAGCTTGCGGGAATTCCTCCAAACGTGCTTGAACGGGCAATGGAGATTATGAAAGCCTTGAGCGAACAGGAAGAACTCCTCCAGCACCATATCGATACGTTTCAGGGGGCGCCTCAGGGGGAAGCTGAAAAAAGGGAAGTTGCTCCCCTTACCCCGTCAGAAAAGAAAGAAAAGCCCCATCCTATTCTGGAAGAATTGCTTCGCCTTGACCCCAACCGTCTTACTCCCCTGGAAGCATTGGGGCGGATTTATGCCTGGAAGGAGTTTCTTTTAAAACAGAGCCAAAAGGCGCCCCATCGTTCCTATCCAAAAGAGAAGGATCTTTTTGAATAAAAAATAGAAAAAACTCATGCGGGAAGGAAAAACTTCCTCTAGTTATGGATGATGGGGTTACGGTATCTTTCCTGGCTATGGGGTGCTTCCTGTCCTCTGTGTGGAATCCCCCTCGTCTTTAAAAAGGAACTTCTGTCTGGCCTTTGTAGCGCCTGTGCATCGTTATTTCTTCCCTACCGGGGCGAACGGTGTCGTTCCTGTGGACGTCCGCTCATTTCAGAACAAGAACGATGTATGGAATGCCGGGATAGGGGACCCCGGTCTTACGATAAGATGTATGCCCTATACCCCTATGAGGGACCATATCGAAAACTCCTGGCGACCTATAAATTTGAAGGTCATCGGAGCCTTGCGTATTTCCTGGCCCAGCAGATGATTAACAGTCTATTTTGTTTTGATTATACTCCTCTTTCTTTTTCTTCTCGATTATATTGGGTTCCTGTTCCTCCCCGACCGGGAAAAATACGACATACCGGCTGGGACCAGATAGCTGAGATTGGGAGATACCTTCCGAGAATAGGGAGAAAGGAGGGGCTTTCTCTTTCCGTGGTTTCCTGTTTACGACGACGGTCCGGAAGGATTCAAAAAAGATTAAACCGGCAAGAACGGGAACAAAACATGCGTGGCAATTTCGAAGTATGTGGGAACATTCCCGAACAGCTTATCCTTTTTGATGATGTGGTTACTACCGGAGCGACCCTCGAAGCCTGTGCGGCTACCCTCCGAAGGGCGGGGGCCCGGCATATTATTGCCCTTACCCTTTTGTATGATTAGTATCTCCCATGCCCGTTGACAAAGCATGAGAGAAAGGATAGAGTAAGATCACGATAAAAGATTTTGGATAGAAAAAAGGAGTCGTGCAAGCGACTCCTTTTTTGTAGGTGGAGTAGTGACGTATACCATAAAAGAAAGGGATAGCCTTTATGCCTCCCTCAATACGGTGGTGCAGGGACTGGGGCTGTTGCTCGTGGACGTGGAAGTGCATCACCAAAAGGGAAAAACGGCGGTGCAGGTGATTATTAGCAAAACAGAGGGATCGGTAGGTATTGATGACTGTTCCCGGGTGCACCGGGCCATTATTCCCCGGGTCGAACTGGCGTTCCCCGGTGAGTCGGTATACCTCGAAGTGCTGTCGCCAGGCATCAATCGATCTATAAAGGATGCTTCCGAATTTCCTCTGTATGTGGGAAAGGGGGTCCGCTGTTATCTTCAGAATACGAACGACTGGTGTGGAGGGGTTATCGCAAGGGCCGACACTACCCATCTTGTGTTACGGAAAAAGGGAGAACTGATGGAAATTCCCTATGAAAACATCATCAAGGCCCGTTTAGATCATTCTCAGGAGGTTGCAAACTAATGGCAACAGATATGTCAGAAGCGATCCGTCAGTTGGTACAGGATCGGGGACTCTCGGAAGAGTTAGTACTTAAAACTATAGAAAACACCCTCTTAGCGGCATATAAACGCAAATTTGGGACCACGGAGAATGCGGTCATTCGCTTTAGTGATGATAATCGGGAAGTCGCTATCTATGCAAAAAAACAGATTGTAGAAGAGCTCGAAGATCCTGTTACGGAGATAACTTTAGAGGAGGCTCGCCAACTCGATCCAGAAGCCGAGATAGGAGATGAAATTCTCATAGAGATAGACCCTAAAGAATTCGATCGGGGGGCGGTTCAGAGCGCAAAACAAACAGCCCATCAATCAATCCGGGAGATTCAAAAGGATAGTCTCTATTCGGAATTTAAAGATAAAGTGGGCGAGATTATCATTGGGTACTACCAACGGGAACGGAATGGAACGATTTATGTTGATCTCGGCAAGGCCGAAGGGATCCTTCCCAAAAAATACCAATCCCCTCGAGAAGTGTATCGACCGAACGACAGAATCAAGGCCCTGATTGTGGAAGTAACCAAGGGACCCTCGGGGCTTCAGATCGTGCTTTCCCGGACGCATACCGAATTTGTGCGGGCTATCCTGGAGCTAGAGGTTCCTGAAATTTATGATAAAACTGTGGAAATTCATAAGATTGTCCGGGAGCCGGGCTATCGAACCAAAATTGCGGTATACTCCAAACGAGAAGAGGTAGACCCTGTGGGAGCCTGTGTGGGTCTTAAGGGGGTACGGATTCAGACTATCATCAAGGAACTGGAAGGCGAAAAGGTTGATATATTAAAGTACGAAACGGATCCCCGAAAGTTCATAAAGAATGCCCTCTCTCCGGCAGAGGTCAAGGATGTTATTATCCTGGATGAGGCAAAGCGGCAAGCCCTGGCGATTGTGGCCGATTCCCAGCTTTCCCTTGCCATTGGTAAACAGGGCTTGAACGTACGGCTTGCAAATCGTCTTGTCGACTGGAACATCGATGTAAAAACCGAATCCCAGTATGAGAGCATGGATATCTATTCCGAGTCCCGCAAGGCGGTGTCGCAGCTCTTCGGAGAAGAAGAAGGGTACGAAGAAGATATCAGCCGCATCGCAGAATTGCCCGGTGTCGACCCGGTGGTGGTGGACCTTCTCCTGCAGAACGGGATAGAATACATCGAAGATTTCCTTGAGTTAACCGACGAACAACTACAGAACTTGCAGGGAATCTCTCCACAACAGATTGAAGAACTGCAGCGGCTTATCGACGAAAATGTTGAGGTTGTGGTAGAAGAAGAGCCCGCCCCTGAGGAGGAAAGGGAAGATCAAGAAGAGGTAGCTTCTTCGGAAGAAGAAGAGGAATATGAATGTCCTGAATGTGGTGCAAAGATAACCCTCGATATGACCACCTGTCCGAACTGTGGGGTAGGGTTAAGCTTTGAATATGAGGATGAAGAATAAAGGTGATATATGGCTGAGGAATTTGATACGACAAATAAACCAAAGGTAGAATTGATTAAACACGCTAAATCGGCCGCATCTCCTGAGGGGAATCCATCTCCAAAGGAAGGAAGCTCTGAGGGAAGCGAAAAACGGAAAGTAGTGGTAGTGAAAAAAAAGACCCCTCCCTCTGGTGCATCCCAACCAGGGGCGGCAGGAAGTGCTCAAGGCAGTGCCGACGCAGGGGGAACGGTTTCAAAAAAGCCTCAGCCAAAGGTGGTGGTTCATACGACGGCCCAGGAGAAGGGGGAGGGCGCCTCTTCTCAGGATTCGGGGGATACTAAAAAGACGGTTTCTGTTCTGCCTGTGCAACAGCGACCAGCCGTAGCGGCAGGTGTCGTGGGAGGAAAACCGGTAGGGACTCCCGCAGGTAAACAGGAAAAGCCAAAGCATGAAGCACCGATACCTCAGGAAGAATCAAAAGCTGTGGAAAAGTCTTCTGAAGGTTCGCAGAGCGGGGGAAGTGCTGAAAAACCAGCCGCACGGCCGACGAGTTCTTCCCCGGGGACCTCTTCCTCAACTAACGCTCCTCCTTTTCCGCAGCGACCGGCGGCGGCAGCTGGTCGAGTAGGGGGACGACCCGTTGGGACCCAACGGGGGGCTCCCGGTGGAAGGAGCGGAACCCCGGGCCGGCCGGGGGCTCCGGCAGGTAGTTTCCCCAATCGGGATCGGAATGCCCCCGGAACTGGCGTACCCCGGGAAGGGAATCGAGACGGTTCGGGGAGCGGAGGACGAGGGGCCCCTCAGAGTCGGAGTGGTCAAAGACCTGGAATGCCGGGAAGAATGGGTGGTGGTCCTCGGCCCGGAGCCCCCGGCCGGCCCCTCGGTGCACCGGTGGTTCCTGTCATGGAAGGGAAACCGGCGGCAAAAAAGACCTTTAAGGCAAAGAAGACGGTCTATCAACGGAAAGAAGAGGAGATGGAGGAAAAACTCCTCCAGCTTAAGAAAAAAACGACCACCGTTACGAATCCAGTCCCCAAATCGATTGAGATTACCGAGGTTATTTCGGTAGCCGAACTGGCTAAAAAGATGAACCTGAAAGCCTCCGATCTCATTCAGAAACTCATGTCCATGGGGATGATGGTTACCATCAATCAACAGATCGATGCGGAAACGGCGGTGATTCTTGCCTCAGAATATGGCTGTGAGGTGAAAGTTGTTAGTCTCTACGATGAAACGGTCATCGAAAGCGAAGCGGATAGGCAGGAAGACCTAAAACCCCGTCCTCCTATTGTGACGGTGATGGGCCATGTGGACCATGGGAAGACCAAGCTCCTCGATGCCATACGAAGTAGTGATGTGGCGTCCACCGAATTCGGGGGCATTACTCAGCATATCGGTGCCTATATGGTAGAAACCCCCCATGGGGCCATTACCTTCCTTGATACGCCGGGACACGAAGCCTTTACCCGGATGCGGGCCCGAGGAGCCCAGGTTACGGATATCGTGGTTCTCGTGGTAGCGGCGGACGATGGGGTGATGCCTCAGACAATCGAGGCATTAAACCACGCAAAGGAAGCAAAGGTTCCCATTATCGTAGCAATCAATAAGATTGATAAGCCCGAAGCGAACCCCGATAGGGTAAAGACCCAGCTTTCCGAATTGGGACTCATGCCCGAAGAGTGGGGTGGACAGACCATGTTTGTTGAGATTTCTGCCCTGAAAAAGCTGGGTATCGATAAACTTATCGATGCCATTTTGCTCCAGGCGGAAATTCTGGAACTGAAAGCCAATTATACCTGTCGGGCGGAAGGTAAAATTCTTGAATCCCGGATCGATCATGGACGGGGAATCGTGGCTACCGTTATCGTGCAGCGAGGAACCCTCCGAGTAGGAGACAATTTTGTGGCAGGGGTGTGGGCTGGAAAAGTACGGGCCCTCTTTAACGATAAGGGGCTTCGTATTGAAGAGGCCACTCCTTCCATGCCGGTAGAAGTCCTTGGTTTCGATGGAATTCCCAACGCGGGGGATCCTCTGCAAGTGGTAGAGGACGAACGAACCGCCCGGAGCATCTCTGCCAAACGGCAGGAACTGAAGCGGTTCGAGGATGCGAAGAACATCAAGAAAATTACGCTGGACAACCTGTATGATACCATCTCCGATGGGGAAATAAAGGAACTTAAGGTAATCATTAAGGGAGATGTCCAGGGATCGGTAGAAGCCCTCCGTTCAAGCCTGGAAAAACTTTCTACCAAGGAGGTTCGGCTCAATGTTATTCAGGCTCTCCCGGGGGCAATTAACGAAGGAGATGTGGACCTCGCGGCCGCTTCAAACGCCATTATTATTGGTTTTAACGTACGGCCTACTCCGCAGGCGAAGGCCTTGGCGGACCAAGAAAAAGTAGAAATCCGTAAGTATAACATCATTTACAAAGCGGTCGAAGAAATTCAGCAAGCCATGGAAGGACTCCTCAAACCCGATACTAAAGAGGAAGTCATTGCGATGGTGGAAGTGCGAGAAACCTTCAAGGTGCCAAAGGTGGGTACGGTGGCCGGTTGTTATGTCCTATCAGGGACCGTGAAACGGACAGCCAGTGTCAACGTTATCCGCGAAGGTATCGTTATTCATACCGGTAAAATAGCCTCTCTTAAACGATTCAAAGATGATGTACGAGAAGTGGCGGCCGGTTATGAATGCGGTATCGGCTTAGAGAATTTCAATGATATCCAGGTGGGAGATCAGTTTGAGGTGTTTGAGGTTGTCCAGGTGGCAAGAAAATTAGGGCAGGAGAATGGCTGAGCATCGATTAGAACGGATAAATCAATACATTCAACAGAAAATTGGAGAACTTATCGTATCGGGAAAGATAAAGGACCCCCGGGTAGATACCTTACTCAGTATAACCCGGGTGGAGGTGTCCCGGGATCTTTCCTACGCGGATGTATATGTTTCAACTTTTAAGTCAGAACGGGCCTTACATCGGGGAATTGCGGGCCTCCAACATGCGGCGGGGTTTATTCAATCCCAGCTTAACCTGGCCCTCCATATTCGGCAGACCCCCCGACTTCGGTTTCATGAGGATCACAGTATTCAAGAGGGCTTCGAAATTATAAAAAAGATTGAAGGGCTTCATAGTGAATCGGGAGACTGATGCAAGTGGGTTGGTGCTTATTCACAAAGCAGAAGGATATACCTCCTTTGAAACCCTCCACGCCATAAAAAAGTACTATAAAACGGGCAAGGTGGGCCACGCGGGTACCCTGGATCGGTTTGCCTCGGGGCTCCTCGTGGTAGCGGTGGGGCGAGCAACCCGTTTGCTCCCTTATTTTACCTCCCTTGATAAATGGTACGAGGCCACTATCCGTTTTGGCAGAGAAACGGATACCCTTGATCCGGAGGGGGCAATTGTTCGAGAAGGACCAGTCCCTTCTCTTGAGAATCTGCAAGAAGCGATCAATCGTTTCCGAGGCACCTATGAACAGGTTCCACCTGCATATTCGGCCCTTCATGTTGAAGGAAAGCGGGCCTCCGAACGGGCTCGACGGGGCGAATCTGTGGAACTGGCGCCGCGACCGGTTACTATCTATGCCCTGGAACTTCTGGATTTTATAGAGGGCAGGGCCCGTCTTGTAATTCATTGTTCTAAGGGAACATATATCCGTTCTCTTGCCCGGGACCTGGCTCGCGAGGCCGCTTCCTGTGCCTATGTTGAACGGCTGTGTCGCCTGGCGGTGGGACCATTTCATCTTAAAGATGCGGTTCCTGGGTCGGGAGAAAGGGGCTTCCCCTTACAACGTCCCAACGCAGAACTGGCCCGCCGTCTCGGAATGGAAGTCTACCATGTTTCTGACGGGGCGGTCATAAGGGCGATTCGACAGGGGGTTCCGCCCCATCGCTGCATTCCCAACCTGCCGGAAGAAAAACTCCTTGTTGCCCTGGTACAAGATCAGGAGGAACTGATCGCTATCATTCAGCGAGAGGGAACCCTGTGGAGGTATGGGTGTGTCTATGACCATCCTTAGCTGGGAACAATTTTGTGCGGCCCCGCTTTCGTATCCGACGGCGGCTACCATTGGAGTCTTTGATGGCCTTCATCGAGGTCATCAGGCTCTTATTGCTCACATAACCCGGAAGGCTCCCACACTTGTTCCGATGGCGATTACTTTTGTCCAAAATCCCAAAAAGGTTCTGTATCCCGCATTATACCGGGGAGATATCCTCAGTATTTCTCAAAAACTCCGCCTTTTAGAGTACTATGGAATCCAGGTTGTAGTGCTGGTTGACTTTTCTCAAAATTTCAGTAAACTAAGCGGGAAGGATTTTTTAGATCTATTACAAGACCGTGGTAATCTGCATTATCTTGCAGTGGGAAGCAATTTTCGCTGCGGGAATGGATTGGATACGGATGCACCTGCTATCAAAGGCTTGCTTGAGTCGAAAGGAATAGAAACTCAGATTGTTCCTTCACTCATGATAGGAGGTGCGCCGGTAAGTTCCAGTCGTATCCGCAACGAGATTGGATCGGGTAACCTCGTCGAGGCAACGGTTCTTCTCGGGCGAAACGTTGAACTGGATCTTTCCGATCTTTCTCAAACCCCGGAAAGAGGAAGGGTCTGGTTTGATGTGGGTGCGGCCCACCGAATAATGCCGCCTCCAGGCCGGTACACGGTATATGGCGTCGCTGCTTCATCTTCCCGAGGAACGGTAGGTACGGTGATCTGTCGGGATGGAAAAGTGGGATTGCCGGAAACAATGCAGTGTGATCGTATTGAATTTTTGGTATAGGTTGTAAGGAGAGGAAACTATATGGCATTAGAGAAGCATGAAACCGCCGGTATTATCACTAAGTATGGAAAAAGCGAAAAGGATACGGGAAATACCGCGGTCCAGATTGCCCTGCTTACGGAGCGGATTAATCAGCTCACGGAGCACTGCAAACAGTTCAAAAAGGATAAGTCCGCAGAACGGGGGCTGTTAAAGCTGGTTGGGCAGCGAAGGCGCCTCCTCCGGTACATGCAGCGAACCGATCTTAATGGCTATCGGACGCTGATTAAAGACCTAGGTATTCGCAAGTAATGCGAATCGGTGCCCGGTGTGGTCGGGATGGCGTGGGACGCAACCGACGCCGGGCTTTTTTATTTTTTCTTAAGGAAGATAGAAGTATTTATGGTTCAACGAGTATCAATGACAATTGCCGGTGAGGAGTTAATCCTTGAAACCGGGAGAATGGCAAAACAAGCCAATGGGGCGGTCTATGCCCAGTATGCGGGGGTAGCGGTGATTGCCACCGTATGTGCTTCCGACAGTGCCCAGGAAGGGCTTGATTATGTTCCCCTCACGGTGGATTATAATGAAAAGTACTATGCGGCAGGAAAAATTCCGGGTGGTTTTATTAAACGAGAGGGCCGCCCAAAAGATAAGGAGATTCTTGTTTCCCGTCTGATAGATCGGCCCATGCGGCCCCTCTTTGATAAACGGTTTGGTCGGGAAATTCAACTTATTCCTACTACCGTTTCGGCAGACCAGATTAATCCACCGGATATTCTGGCTATCCTCGCTTCTTCGGCGGCGGTACATATTTCAGATATTCCCTTTAATGGACCCGTAGCAGGGGTACGCATTTGTCTTGTGGACGGGGAATACCTGGTCAATCCTACCTATGATCAAATTGAACGGTCATCCCTTGAAATCGTGGTAGCGGGTACCAAAGATGGTATTACTATGGTGGAAGGGGGCGCAAAAGAGGTAAGTGAAGATCAGATGATTACCGCCCTGGAAAAGGCCCACCAGGTTATTATTCAGCTCTGCGAATTACAGGAGCAACTTCGTTCCCTGGCGGGGAAGGAAAAACTGCCCCTTCAGGAAGTGACGGTAGAACTCCTTAACAAGGAAGCAATTCGTTCCCTTGCCTATCCTCAACTTGAACATGCCCTCTTTGTAAAGGGAAAACACGAGCGGAGTAACGCAATTAAAGCGGTAAAAGAGACGGTGGCTGCCCAATTTGCAGAACAGTTGGCCGATGAAAATCAGGCAAAGCTTTTTGATGCCCTTTTTGAAGATATGACCTACGAAATTCTTCGGTCTAGTATTCTTGATCGGGGTATTCGGGTGGATGGACGGGGACTTGAAGATATTCGGCCTATTACCTGTGAAATTGGGGTTTTGCCGCGCACCCATGGATCTGCCTTATTTACTCGAGGAGAGACCCAGGCCCTGGTGGTTACAACCTTAGGGACAGTTTTTGACGAGCAAATTTATGATGATATCGAAGGGGATAAGCGGGAGCGTTTTATCCTTCATTATAACTTCCCCCCATTCTCGGTGGGAGAAGTAGGCCGGCTCAGTACGGGACGCCGGGAAATCGGCCATGGGAACCTGGCTCGCCGGGCCCTTGAAGCGATGATTCCTTCCAAAGAGGAATTCCCCTATACCATCCGGGTGGTTTCGGAAATTCTTGAGTCAAACGGTTCTTCTTCTATGGCCACAGTCTGTGGAGGAACCCTGTCGCTCCTCCATGCGGGGGTCCCCATGAAAAAGCCTGTGGCCGGTATTGCCATGGGGCTCGTCACCGATGGGACGCGTTACGCGGTGCTTTCCGATATTCTGGGTGAAGAGGATCACCTCGGAGATATGGATTTTAAAGTAGCCGGAACAGAAGATGGTATTACCGGTTTCCAGATGGATATTAAGATTGCCGGAGTTAATCCTGAGATTATGCGGAAAGCCCTGGATCAGGCTCGACGGGGACGGCTCCATATTCTTTCTATTATGAACCAGACATTGAATAAACCTACTGAGAGTATCAGTGAGTTTGCTCCCAAAATCGTAACCCTCAAGATTGAAACCGATAAGATCGGGGCCCTCATCGGTCCGGGTGGAAAAACCATCAAAGCTCTCTGTGAGCAATA
This sequence comes from Treponema sp. J25, assembly GCF_004343725.1. Classification (NCBI taxonomy): domain Bacteria; kingdom Pseudomonadati; phylum Spirochaetota; class Spirochaetia; order Treponematales; family Treponemataceae; genus Treponema; species Treponema sp. J25. Next base: position 31,881 of record NZ_PTQW01000017.1, on the reverse strand, counting down.
TCAGGTAACCATCAACACTGAAAACGATGGAACCGTGACCATTTATGGGAAAAACGCCCGGGATGCGGAAAATGCTCGCCTCGCGGTAATTGGCATTGTGGAGGACCCTGAGGTCGGCCGTGTGTACGAAGGGGTAGTCCGGCGAATCATGGATTTTGGGGCCTTTGTGGAAATTTTACCAGGTAAAGAGGGGCTGGTTCATATTTCTAAACTTTCTCGTAAACGGATTAATAGTGTTACCGAAGTGGTAAAGGAAGGCCAGAAGATTCCGGTGAAGCTCTTAGAAATTGACAAGATGGGACGGCTCAATCTTTCCTATATTGATGCCCTTGAAGAAGAGGGGGGAAATTCCCGGAGGGGATAGTTGATTCGTGAGTATGTGCTCCCCTCTCAGGGTGAATTAGTGGTGGAAAGTTCTCTACCACACGAATCGGCGGGAATCACCCCCTTTTTTGAAGAAACGGGAGGAGCGTCTGTTGTAGCCATTGGGGTATGGTTCAATGTGGGTTCCCGGGACGAAGCCCCCAAAGAGAACGGCATGACCCATATGGTGGAGCATATGCTTTTTAAAGGCACCCGTCGTTATTCTGCCCGGGAAATTGCCTGTACCATCGATTCTCTGGGGGGGATGCTCAATGCCTTTACGGAGCGAGAAACCATGGCGCTCCACGCCGTGGTTCCTACCGAAGGATTTGCTACGGTTCTGGATATCGTTTCTGATCTGATCGCTTCCCCTTCTTTTACCGAGGATGATTTTGCTAAAGAAAAAACAGTCATCATTAATGAACTGGAAGCCGCTCAGGATGATGTGGAAGAGGTAGCCTACGAAGCGTTCTTTTCTTTTCTGTGGCCTCGTCACAGTCTTGGCTACCCCATTGGCGGGACCATACCCCTGGTTTCCCGTTTTACGCGGGATGAGGTCTATCAGTTTTTTACTCACCATATCCAGAATAAACCTGCGGTAATTTCGGTGGCGGGAGCTATTGCTCCCGAGGAAGCGTATAAGGCATGGAGAGATATTGCTGCTACCTATGAGAGCCCCTGGGGATTCCCTTTCAGGAATGAAGAAAGTCAATTTTCTTTCTTAGCACCAGAACCAACACCGGGAACCCTTGGTTTTTATGAACTTTCCTCCCAGTATGTTCAGCTTTTTTATGCCTTTCCTTTGGCTCGTACGGTTTCTATCGAGGAATACCATACCCTGGCGCTTGCGAATACTATCATCGGAGACTCGGTAAGTTCCCGCTTATTCCAGCATATTCGCGAAGAAGCGGGCCTTTGTTATACCATCTACAGCAGCGAAATGCTCTTCCGGGATTGTTCGCTCCTTGTAATATATGCCACCTGTTCGACTCAGGACCTTTTTAAAACCATGGATGCCATAGACCGAGAAATAGAGCGGTTGAGAAATATCCCCTGTACGACGGAAGAACTCGTGACAAGTCGTTCTCATCTTAAGGGTATGTTGCGTATCTCCAGCCAGGATATGGAGTACCGGATGCGTCGACTGGGTCGGCAAGCCTTGTATCAAAATCGAATTCTCAGCCTTGCAGAAAGTCAGTCCCTTATTGAACGTACCGAGATTGAACACATTGCCTCTCTTGTGCAGGAATTTTTGGGGCAGGACCCAATTATTTTTGTGGCGGGTCCTAAAAAAATTCGGAAGTATATAAAAAGTCGGAGCACCTCTTTTTATGAAGGGCTATAGTTTTTTTCAAAAGCAACCGTATAGTTTGTTTTCTCTAAAGAAAAAAACGCTGGCTTCTCCTCTTGGCAGCTCGGGTCGTGGCTTTTCTTTTACCCTTTTTCGCTATTTTATGGGAGAAGCCCTATTTTCTTTTCTTGTAGCCTTTTTCTTTTTTTTCGCCATTTTTTTTGTGAACCAGTTGCTCCTTATGGCGGAGGAAATTCTTTCAAAGCGGGTACCTGCCCATGAGGTCCTGTTATTGTTGCTTTATTCGCTTCCTGCTATTGTTGCCATGGCGAGTCCCTTTGCGTCTCTGGTGGGGCTCCTTATGGCAGTGGGACGGCTCTCTTCAGATAACGAAATTCTTGTCCTTTTTACATCGGGGCTTTCCTACAGAAGTTTGTATGTTCCCCTGATACTGCTTGGTATGGCCATATCAACCATTTCTTTTATCGCCAATGATATTCTGCTTCCCGCAGGAACCATTGCCTTTGGCAAGTTGTATCGCTCTATCCTGCTTGCTACGCCCGCTCTGGAACTTGAGTCCGATTCAGTAAAGCGCTATCGGGATTCCCTCATAATTACGGGTAAATCTGACGCCCAGGCCATTCATGATGTGATCATTGTGGATAGGACCGCCGATGGAGAGCGGCGCCTTATCATAGCCGCTGAGGGAAATATATCATCTCAAGGTAATACAAAGGATTTAGAAATTCGTCTTACCGATACCTTCATGCAGATATTCAAAGAAAATAGCCGAACCGACTTTGATTTTGCCACCGCGGATCAGCTGCTTTATTCGATCTCAACCCAAAAAATGATGCAAAACATAGTCGCCATCGGACCACGGGAAATGAGTTCCCTCGATGTATATAGGGAAATTCAAAAAAAACACAATCTCTTACAACAACGGCAAAAGGAACTACAAAAACAGATTTTTGAACAAGGGCAAAAACTAGAACAGCTTGTGCGTCTTTCTCAAGGTCAAGGGGACCAAAGAAATAGGCTGGATTCTATTTTTTCAACCCTGACGGCCCTTAAAAACGAAGAAAAGATGATTTTCGAAGATAGGAATTATAAGCTCTATCTTCTTGAATGGTATAAAAAATTTTCCATTCCCTTTGGGGGAATTTCCTTTGTGTTTTTGGCGATCCCTTTAGGTCTTTTGGCGCGAAAAAGCGGGCAGAGTGTCGGGTTTGGAATAGGGCTCCTTATAGCGGTGTTGTATTGGGCCCTCCTGATAGGGGGGCAAACCGTAGGGATACGACAGGGTTTTTCTCCCTTTGTGGCTATGTGGCTACCTAACCTCTTAGCCATCGGTTGTGGGGGGGCACTGGCCTTCTGGAGGTTCCATCGATGACCCTTGACCGCTACTTTCTTAAGTTACTTATACCTGTCTTTGTGAGCGCCCTCCTTTTCTTTGTGCTTCTCCTCGCATTAATCGATCTTTTTGCAAACCTCTGGCGGTATCTTTCATATGAGGTTTCTTTTTCCCAAATTATGATGGTTTCGATGTATTATCTTCCCAAGTGCGTCTCGTATGCCTTGCCGGTCTCTCTCCTCTTTGCGGTGGCCTATGTGTTAGGCGAGTTGTATGCAAAAAATGAGTTTACCGTCATTTGTATCTCGGGCATTCCCCTCTGGCGCTTTGTCATGCCCCTCTTCGTACTTTCCTTGGGACTCTCGATTTCCTCATTTTTTTTTGAAGATAGGGTGGTAATTCCTACGCTGCGACAGAAGAATAGTCTTTCACGGATGCTTTTGCGTCAAACAAGTAGTATGAACAATAGTGATGTGGTGGTAAAAAAAGATGGGGGAAAGATTATCTATATCGCGGATTTTTATAATGATAGCGATAAAAGTTTGCAGGGCCTTCTTATCCTGACAAAAAATGAGGAAGGGAAGGTGGAACGAATCATCCGAATCCGACGGGCCCAATGGCAGGAACAGGGGTGGTCTATCGAGGGGGCGACCGAATATGTTTGGGAAGATGGTTTCTATCGAGGGCTTACCACGCCAGAGCAGGTGGATATTCAGGAGGAACCAGAAACATTTCGTCGAAGCAGTGTCGATATAGAAGAGCTTTCAGTCCATGACGCGAGGCTTGTGATTCAAGAACTAGAAAAGGCGGGTCTTTCTGTGCGGCGCTTCCGGGCAGACTACTATCGGCGCTATGCCTTTTCGGTGACTACGTTTATCGTCACTCTCCTGGCTATCAGTTTAGGGGGGCTCTTTAAAAAAAATATTCTCCTCATGAGTCTCCTTTCCAGTCTTATTGCGGCGGTGATTTATTATGTGGCTCAAATGATTTCGATGCTCCTTGCAAAAACAGGATATATTCCTCCCCTGTATGGGGCATGGTTCCCGGTGTTCCTTTTTCTGATCTTAGGAATCATGGGAATATTTTACGCTAAAACATGAGGTGTCCATGCAAACTTCATCGGTATACACCATTGTTCACGAAGATAGTTCTTCAAAGGCCCGAACCGGTCTTTTAACTCTTCCTCATGGAATAGTCCATACACCGGTGTTCATGCCTGTGGGAACCAATGGAACCGTAAAGGCCCTTACAAAGGAGGACCTTACGGAGATAGGCTTTGAAATCATCCTTTCTAACACCTATCACCTGTATTTACGCCCTGGACCGGAGGTGATAGAACAGGCAGGGGGCCTGCATCAATTTATCCAATGGGAGCGAAATATCCTGACCGATTCGGGGGGATATCAGGTCTTTTCTCTGGCCCCCTTCCGTAAAATCAGCGAATTGGGAGTGAAATTTCGTTCCCACATCGATGGCTCCTATCATCTGCTTACCCCTGAGCGGGTAGTGGAACTCCAGGCGATTCTGGGGAGTGACATTCAGATGCAGCTTGATGTCTGTACCAGTTGGGGAACCGAATATACCGAAGCCCGAAGGGCCCTCCACATTACCGACCTCTGGTTACAGCGGGCCCTAAAAGCCTGGAAGGAGATTCGCGAAAAGACATCTTACGAGGGGATCTTGTTTGCTATCGTGCAGGGAAACTTTTATCACGACCTGAGAAAACTGAGCGCCGAAAAGGTGGTTGCCTCCGATACGCCGGGAATTGCCATCGGCGGCCTTTCGGTGGGAGAACCCTTTCCCGTGTTTCAAGAATTTTTAGCGGCCACCGCAGAAATGCTTCCCCGAGAAAAACCCCGCTATGTCATGGGCATTGGGACACCCCGATACATCCTTGAAGCCATTGAACAGGGCATCGATATGTTTGACTGTGTGTTCCCCACGAGAACTGCCCGGAACGGCTTACTCTTTACCGCCTCTGGACCGATAAGTATAAAAAGGGAACAGTATGAACGGGATTTTTCTCCCCTTGATCCACAGTGTACCTGCAAGGTGTGCCGTGCGTATAGCCGTTCCTATCTTCGTCATTTATACAAAACGAAGGAAATTCTCTATGCCATGCTCGCCAGTTACCACAATTTATTCTTTTTGCAAAATCTGGTAGGGGAGGCTCGAAAGGCAATTGAAGAAGATCGTTTTATTCTCTTTAAAAAGGAGTTCCTTTCTCAGTATGAAAGAGCCGATGCGGAAACCCCTTAGAAGAACTGGTTCTGTCCAGAATATAGGCCTTATATGGTTGCTTTTCTCCTTCTTTTTTCAGGTAAGCGGTTTGCCTTTTGTGTATGCTCAAAATAAGGAAGGAGAAAACACCGCATCCCAGATTGAACAAAAACGACGGGATACTATCCTGTATGGGACAGAAGAAGAAATAGCCGCCCTTATCCCGGTACTTCAAAAAGAAAACGTTACCTATCTGGATACTGAACTTATCCGTATTGGGGAGACCACCAAAAATGTTAAGATTTTAACGGCCCTTTTTTCTTTTTTTTCGGAGGCTAACAAAAAAGGGCTAGAAAAAAAGGCCCTTGAGATTATTGACAACTTTTATGATGAAAAAAAAGAAACGGTAATTCAGGCCCTTACCTATCTGGGGGTACGGAAAGAACAGAACGCCCTGGAATCTATAAAAAAAGTCGCGGAGTCAGAAGAAACAAGCCTTGTAAGCGCCGCAATCAAGGCCTTGGGTTCTATAGGCAGTGACTCTGAAGAAAAAGAAAAATTGGGACGATATCTTCGGGAGTACTATGAAACAAAAGCCTCAGAAAAGGAGGAAATAAAAAATCAAATTATCCAAGCCCTGGGGGTACTCCAAGATAAGAGCAGTGCTTCATTTATCAGTGAGATAGCAAAAAATAACGATGAGCGGCCGGTTCGGAGAATCCAGGCCTTAGGGGCGCTCCAGGCCCTTCAAGTGCAGGAAACCCTTCCTACGATCCTTGAAGCCCTGCGCAGTGCAGATCCCAATGTGCGGGCCGCTGCGGTGGGGGCCCTGGGACCTTTCTCTGGGCCAGAAGTAGACCAGGCTATTCTCGATGCTTTCCGGGATTCCTTTTATAAAACCCGCATAGGGGCGGCCCGGGCAGCGGGAGAGCGAAAGTTAACGGTGGCGATTCCTTTCCTTAAATTTCGAATAGAAAACGATGCGGTTGCTGCGGTAAAAGAAGCCGCTATTAAAGCCCTGGGAGCCATAGAAAGCCCTGAGGCTTGGGAGGTGCTCTCTCAAATTTGTTTTAGCAAAAAATACAGTGACCCCCTGCGGATTGGGGCAGCAGAAGAGCTTATCCGCATTGATGCGGATCGGTATGCCGAACCCCTTATCAAAGCGCTGGAAGAAGCACGAAAGGATAAACAGAAAAATCTTTTCAATGGGTTTGCCCGGGTGTTAGGAAATGCTAAGACTCAGGCAGTAAAGCCCCTGGCTCTTCAGTTCCTGACATCCTCGGATGTAATCGAAAAAAACTATGGCCTTCAGATGGTTGCTAATAACCGTTTTACCGATCTTGCCGATACGGTCCGTAGCCTTACGGATGAAAAAAACGGAGCCCTGGCCTTGCGAGCCCGGGAAACCCTGAAAAAACTGGAAGAATAAAATGATACTACCTTGCTCTTGTCCTCTCAAATAGAAAAAACGGCCGGGCCTTGAAAATGGGGCGCGGAGCCCATTGAAAAGGGCCCCTGTTCCCTAAGCATATTCTTAGTCCCTTAAAAAGGGGCTCAGGCTCTTGCGTTTTTCCGTTTCTCTAGCTCTGAATAGACCGGAGTAAACGGTTCAGTTCTTCCAGGGGATCTTTGTATTGTTCTAAGCGGAACGTCAGGTGATACCCTTTTGCGGAAACCACGTGGACATTTTTCCCTACACAATCATACAGAGGTTTGTTCCCTAATTCGGGGAAGAATTCCGGTCGCCGGGGAATAAGGATACATTGTTCCCCATCAAAATGCACATCCGCAATTCGGGGCGGAATAGGAACCAGGAAGATAAGGAAATCCGAATTGCCACCACCAATAGACAGGGTATGTCCACTCTTCATGAGGTGCACATTTCGCTTCCCAATTGCCCGATTTTGATCTTCCACAAAGAGGGAAAGCATGAGCCGCCCCTCTTTCTTACGTACCTGGAAAGAAGGCACCTCAGGCATTCTAAGGGAAGCCGGCCCTTCATCATCTGTCACAAGAAGCGAAGGCCGCATCACCGAGGTAGAACGCTCTGAAGCTGGAAGAGAAGGGGCCGCCGCCTTTTGAAGCATCGTGCGCTGTTGCTCTTCCTTCGTTTGGCTGGAGATTTTCTTTGTATCTTGAGACAGAAGGGGAAGGCTACTATCAGATTTTTGTTGCTGGGCAAAGCGAGCCAGGAGTTCCGCATCTTCCTTTTTGTCAGAAGAGGTAACACCCTTTTCGATTTCCCGGGACTTTGAAAAGGCCGGTACCGCAGATGCCGAAGAAGAAATAGAAGCCGCAGCAGCAGAGATGGGGCCTTTTCCACCCTGGCGAATCACACCCGCGGGCTGGGCTCCTTCTGTAAGGGGTCCCACCATATCCTGGACCACCTGCTCGGATCCCGAAGAAAGCCGGCGTAACATAACAAAAAGGAGCAGCGCCACGAGCAGGGCTATCAACACTCCTCCCACGAGTAAAAACAACGGGAGACTTTGCTCCATAAATTGGGTAAAGGTTCCCGAGACCAATTCCATGGTTACCTGAGCGGAGGGAGGAATAATCCGTATGGAACCTTCAAAAACAGGCTCTATGCTTACCGTAAAGGTTCCAGGGGGAATGGTGTCAGGGAGTCGCACCACCAGTTCCATGGTCCCCTCACTTCGGCTTTCGAGCTTTTTCATGGCCTTTTGGGCCATGCGGTTCACGCCGTTTACCCGAACTTCTTTTGTTTCCAGGTATACCGGGCTAGGGGAGGGATTCTCGAGGCGAATAGGGATCCGAACAGTTCGACCCGTTTTTCCAATTTTCTCAGGGAAACTTACCGAAATAGACCCCACAATAGTTGAAACGATTTCTCCATTTACCTCAGGAATCACTTCAACCACAGGGGTATTCAAGGAGTCGGCGATTGCCTGGGAAATATCCTGAGCAGAAGCATCCTTTCCTGTTTGAGACTGCCCCGCCGTTTTTCCCCCATCCTGTTGAACGATTGTTGAACCAGCCTGAGTGGCTGGCGCTTCTGTTCGTGACCCCTGCCGTCCCGAGGACTCTTCAGTTGCCAGGGAAGCACCCGTGTCGGTGGTGTTTTTAGGAAGCCGTTGGACGGGACGGCCCCCCTCCGTTTGCACCACCGTGGCCGCATCCAGATCGCGGGGGATCCGTATAAAATAGAATTTCCATCCATTTCCAACAAGACGGCCCGAGGTCCTCTCTATTTCTTGCTGAATCGCTTCAGGTTTTAAGGAAGCATAGGGACTTGTAGGAGGAGGGGAGTGATCTCCATCGGTAATAAAAACCACCGTTTTCTGACGAACCTCAGGTAAATCCGTTACATACCGGGCGGTATAATTCAGGGCCGCCAGAAGGTCTGAATATGGAGAAAGGGGGTACAGAAGTAAGAAACGACTGATAATCGTCTCAATATCGCCCGTTGTTTCTATACGACGGGAAAGCTCAATGCGGGGAGAAGCGGAAAAAGAAATGAGATGAAAGGTATCGCCGATCCGCAAAAAATTCTTAAGCATGGGACCGATCGCATACTGGGTTACTTCACGGTGGTATTGAAACATACTTGAAGAAGTATCAAGGACCACCACGAGATCTATGGCAGCATCATTCATGCCATAGGCAGTCCCGAGCATCATACAGATCAGTATACCAATCAGCAGCACTTTCTTTTTCATAGGATCGCTCCTCTCCTTATAAACGGCCCTTTATTCTAAGGGGGCCGCGCTAATACTTTTTACTCGATAGCTTATTTTCGAGTTATCAATAGAAAAATCAAAGCGTTCTCCGACCTTCTTGTTTAACAGGGTACTCCCAAAGGGAGACAGATAGGAAATCACATGATGTTCCGGATCCGATTCCCAGGGACCAAGAATGGTATAGGTTTCTTCGGTTCCCTTCGTTTCATTTGTCAGCACCACCACCGTACCAAAGGAAACCCGGTTGGTGTTGACCGTGGAGGGATCGAATATCTGGGCCCGTTCAATTTCTTCCTTGAGTTTCGCTACCGTTGAGTTGAGGATCTCCTGTTTTTCCTTTGCAGCCTTATACTCCGCATTTTCCCGAAGGTCCCCCAGGGAAAGGGCAAAGGCAATTTCCTTCGAGTTGGCCGGGACCTCAACCTCCATGATATGCTGCAGTTGTCGCTGCTTTTCCTGGTATTTCGCGGCGGTAACGATAAGTCCCCGGGGAGTAAAGATTTTTTCTTCCACCCCGTAAAATTTAAAGTCGGGATATCGTTTCTGGATGAGGTTCCGCAATCTCATTTTTATAGCCGGATCCAGATCCTTTACATCTTCCACAAGGGTGTAGATCCGCGTAATGGTATCTCGATCGGAATTTTCGATAAAGTTCTCTATGATTCCTTCTCTAAAGAGGATGGTCGAAACCATCTTGTTGATTCGGCGGTTTTCTGTGGTGTCCCGATGATTTTCGATTTCCCTAAACGAAAGATCCAGAATATGAATTAACGTGATGATCTGTTTTTCTCGGGAAATACCCGTTTTGGAAAACCAGAGTTCAGAGGTAAGGTTCTTAAATATCCAGAGAACGGCCTCCTTATGTTCCCGGTAATTTTCGAATACATTCTGAACCATTTGAACAAGTTTTGTTTCGTACCCTTCGTTTTTTAAATCCACTACCATTGAAGACAAAAGAGCGCTGGGGAAAAGTTTAATAAAGATATCAGACCATTGGGGCACAAATAATTTTATGTGTTTTAAAAATTCTTCCTTTAGTTTTCCATCTTTAAGATTGATAAAGATAGAGGTCACATCCTCTATTTGATCAAAGAGTTCTACAAAATTAAAAGAGAATCCCGTATTCAGGTAGGGGAAGCGGGAAACCAGATCCTTTATCAGGAGGTATGCCCCTATCACTTGCTCATTCACCGTGGTATAGGACTTTAGGTAGCCCGTGAAGTAATTAAACATTTCGTTAAAATACTCGGAGTCCGGTTCAATGTCACGAAGTTCTACAAAATTTTTAAGGATTTGAATGCGATCAAAGAAATTCTTGGTAGCCTTAAATTCATTAAAGATTTTTTCTTCCACGCTGATGGGGCGATCCCGAACCATGTACTCATCAACCTTATCAGGGTTAACGCCGAACGCGGGACTTGCCTTAAGTATTTCCTTCGCCCGGTTACTCCAGCCCGTCCATTCACTTTCTGAGAGAACGCCGGGGACGAGTTCTGCTTTAATCCGTTTCATGTCGCAGGAATTACCAAAGCTCCGGATGATGATTTTTAAAGCCCATTCGGGATCGGTCTTTACTTTATCGTGGAGCTTTTCTTTCTTTTGGGTTGCCTTAAGAACCCAGATATGATCCCGGGAAAGGATTTGGAGGGCGCTTACCGCCATTTTCAAGGACATGGTATGGCCCCGCTTTTTTGCAAAGTCAATGGTAATCTCATCACCTACCACCGAAGCAATCCGTCCTACTCCCCACGTGCGGTGGTACACAAAATTCCCCGTATCAAAGGCAATATGCTTTTCAAAGTCCGCTATGGCCTCATGGACATTCCGCCAGGACTGAGAAAGATTAGAAAGTTTGATGTATTCTTCTAACTGACTATGACCTGCATACTTGGCCCTATAACATTCCACGATTTCTTTTCGGGCAAGGCTATCCCGCTCATCATAGGAAAGAATCGTTTTCAAGATATCAATTGCCACATCATACTTTTTTTGCTTTTTGTATATCTGGTAAAGATCCTGAAGGAAAAGGGAGGCCTTATCTTCGCTGATATTCTTGGCAATCTTTTTTTGAACATGAAAGAAAAAGTCGATGTCTTCAGGGCATAGCTCGAGGAGCTTAGACCAAATTTCTTTTACATTGGTCATGAGCTTTTTGTGAATGTATCGATGGATAGCCTTTTTGTAAAAATCAATAGCCTGTTCCAGGTTTCCCTGTTTTTCATAATATTCTGCTAGAACCTTTGCGAGATCCGCTTCTTCATAATCTACTTTGACAAGCCGTTCGTACACCGGATACAGGGCAGCTTCATTGTTTTCGTTCTTATAGCATTCGATGAGCATCCTCAGGGCATATTTTGATTCCCCGTATTCCAGCATACGTTCGCTGAGATACTTTACAATAGGCCACTTATGGTTATCTACAAAAATGGTAATCAAATTCACCATGTCCGTATCATCGATGATCTGACGGGATACGGAGATGATACCTGCCATATACAGTGCAATGATACTTGTTTTTGTATGGCTTAAATGTTCCTCGCAGATCTTCTTAAGATCCTCAATAGCCCGCTTTTCCCGGGCCTCCGCGATAAGGGCATCCAATTCTTTAAAATTACCAATTGAATAGTTACTCAAGGTGGCACGGGTCCACTTTTCCTCATTGAGCATTTCTTGTACTTTCTTTAGGAGGGCTTCTGACATCTGGACAACTCCTCACCTTCGTGGTGCTTACATATTTACCCGATGAATCGGGTTCGTGGATCTCTCAGGCTTCCAAAAAATTCCTGAGGTTCCTTATTGTACAAAGCGATCATACACAATCGGGTCAAGGATTTTGATCTTTAATAACGTTTCTTCTATCCTTGATTGATCTTCCCCCGCATTAACATAGTGGTCAATCAACCAGAAATATCGATTGATTAACCGAGGAACGAGCAGGGAAGCCTTCTCTGGATTTGCCCGAATTTCGTTTTCCAGAGAGAAAATGGACTGCTTGAGTTTTCCTAACTCAATCGCCCGTAATTCCCGTTTAATAGTGAAAATTCCCCATAACACCCCATACACGGGGATCCATTCCTCTAGTTCAGGACTTTTGTATCCCAGTTCTTTTACTTTTCTATACAGCACCAGAATAAATTCTGATTCCATGAGCCGAATGTCGATCTTCTGGGGGTTTATAAAAAAAGCCTCCCGAAACAGGACCTTGGCTAACCGTGGTTCATTTACCAGGGCGTATACATCCGCCAGCTCCGCGAGAATCTCCGCATCCTCCTGCTTTTGTCCCAGGGCTTCCTCAAGAAGGCGCTGGGCCTTTTCATAATCTCCCAAAGCTTTATAACACCTTCCGAGTTGGAGCAAAAGTTCCGCATCCACTTGCTCCACGCCCTCTTTCAGAAGACCCGTAAAAAAACCGAGGGCTCGATGAAACACTCCCTGCCGTATTCCATACAGGCAGCGATCATACCGGTTTCCCATGCGTTCCACAAAAGACTGAAACTGTTTCCATTGGGAAACAAGATATTCGCCTTTTTCATAGGCCCCATCCCCTTCGGGCAGGGCTTTAAATCGTTCAAGCCACCAGTTTACACACTTTAAAGCGAACACCACCTCAGGGTGTTCATAATCGATCTCCAGAGCCTTTTCCAAACTATTCAGGGCTGAGGAAATATCAGAGGCTTTAAGCTGTTCGTAGGCCCTTTGCAAATGCCCCTGTATAACAGATTCTTCATCCATGGCTTGAACATTTGTGCAGTTTCCATATAATCATTGCACTCTTTTGTATTATATCATTTATCATTCCTTAGTCAACCTTTCCCCTGCGGTACGGTAGGGTTGGTAGCCATGATATTCCTTAGGGGTACCCTTGCGAAGGAAAGACACATCAGCCGCAAGAATCCCTTTTTTACAACCTTCTTTACAAGGGGGAGCAGGAATCTTAATATGTACATATGAAACCATTAGTAGCCCCGTCGATTCTGTCAGCAGACTTTTCTCGATTGGGAGAGGCGGTCCGGTTAATTGATCAGGTTCCCGCTGATTGGGTGCACATAGATGTGATGGATGGGCTCTTTGTTCCCAACCTTACCTTTGGCCCCAAAGTGGTGACGGATTTGCGGCCCTACAGTGCGAAAACCTTTGATGTGCACCTTATGGTAGAGCATCCTGAGTCTCTGGTTGATCAATTTGTAGAGGCGGGAGCGGATTACCTTACCTTTCACATTGAATCGGTAGTGCATGCCCATCGATTGGTAGAACATATCCACAATCGCGGGAAAAAGGCAGGCATAAGCCTTGTTCCTTCTACTTCCCTGAGTGCCATCGAGGAATTGCTTCCCTTCATTGATCTCGTGCTGATTATGACGGTAAATCCGGGCTTTGGAGGGCAGCGCTTTATTTCTTCGATGCTTAAAAAAATAGAAGCCCTGGCAGAACTTCGTAAAAAAGAGGGACTTTCATTCTTCATCTCGGTTGATGGGGGGATTAACCATGAGACGGCCCCCCTGGTACTTGAAGCTGGAGCGAATGTCCTTATCACGGGATCAGCGTTCTTTACGGCCCCTGATCCGGCGGAATTTGTAGAAGATCTAAAGAGTCTTCTTATGTATGACCGAAAAGTATAAAAAGGAGTTGCGTATGGTAGGTCCCTATCGATGGGGAGCAATTGTCCTCTTGTTCTTTGGATGGACCATGGTACTGTTTTCCCAGGACTATGGGGCCTCTCTTTCTCGGGGAATTACCCTTTTGAGCGAAGGGAAGTATCAGGAGGCGATTGATACCCTGGTACCGATTGCCACAAAGAGTTCTAAAGCGGATGAACAGGGAGAAGCCCTTTACTGGCTTGGGCAGGCATACCTTTCCAGGGGAGAGTATGGTAAATCTATTGCCGCTATCGAGGCTTTAGAAAAGACGAAGCGCCCTCCTCAGAGGGTTATTGATGGGGCCTATATCAAAGGTCGGGCTCTTTACGAAACCGGTCAATATGAAACGTCGATAGGGGTACTCCAGGATTTTTTTACAAAAATCGAAGATCCCATCCGAAAATCCCTGGCGCTCTTCTGGATAGGGGAAAATCTATTTTCGATGGGACAATACGGTGAGGCAGAAAAAATATATACTTCCCTTATTAGTCAGTACCCGCAGAGCCCTAAATATGAGGGTGCCCGCTATCGGCTTGCCCTTATCCAGCAAAAACAGATTGAAACAGAGCTTTTAGGGCTTTTAAAATGGAGCCATGAAGAGGCCCTGCGTATCACCGAAGAGTATGAACGCCGAGAACGGGCCTACGAACAGGCCCTCATTGCGTATCAAAAAAGAATCGCCGAACTTCTAAAGGATAATCGCCTTGCAACCCTGGAACAGGAAAATAGGGACCTGCTTTTGCAGATAGCCCGTCTTAAGGATGAATTGGCAGTAGCTCGAAATACGCCGGCCACGGCCCCGCAGGAAACACCGGCAGCACCTTCTCCTTCCATTACTCAAGAAACGCCCGCCACCCCTTCGAAAACAGAAGAAAATCCCCAGGTGCTGGAATTAAAACAAAAAGCCCTGGATATAAAAAATCGGATCATCAATCGGATCGCGGCATTAGAATCTTCCCGATCTCAGGAGGCTCCTCAAAAATGAATAGATATCAAAGATGTCGCACATGGCTGCTCTTGCTGTGGTTTTTTATCGCCGGGAATTTTGCTTTTGGTCGAGATTTTAAAGATGGTCGGATAAAATTAGTCCTCCACGAGCAAAGTGGACGGTTCTCGCTCTATTATCTTCAAGATATAGATAAAGAACGCTACATTCCTCTTTTTGTTGATAAGGACCCACGAACATCCTACATCACGTTACTCGTAAATGATAGTACGTACCGTTTGGGGGAAAGTTCTGTCTTTCGGATTATGCTTGATGAGACAAACCCTCTTTCTCCTGCGCTGGTGTTTGATTCGCCGGCCATCACGGTGCGCCAGGTTTTTTCCTTTCTTCGCATAGGGGATACGGTTCTTTCGAACGGGATCCGTATGGATATTCAGATAATCAACAAAGGCGAAAAGGATATTCGAGGGGGCGTACGTTTTCTTCTGGACACGAATCTTGGAGAAGAGGGGGATCTGCATTTCTATACCCCCTATCGACAAATTAAGAGTGAAACCCTGGTGGAGCCCTCTGCATCGGATACGTACTGGGTAAGCGAAGGTAAGCGGGGTGGACTTATGGGAAGTTTCTTCATCTCTTCCGCAAACAACCCTTCTTCGGTGCTTTTTGTCAATTGGAAACGTATCCATGACCTCAGTTGGAATATTAAGGTGTCTCCAGGAAGATCCTTTACCTATTTACCCTATTCGGTCAATGATTCGGCGGTCTGTTACTTTTTTGATCCCCAGCTTATTAAAGTTGGCCAAAGCCGTACCTGCACGCTGTTGTTAGCGGTTTCTCAGCCAGGGGGGTTCGAAACTGTTAAAGACAGCGAAGAACTTTCACGGATTTTTTCCAAGGCCTACGAGGAAACGCTCAATTCTCAGGAGGACCTAAAACGGGATCTCATTATCATAGAGGATGTATTAAAACGCCTGGATGTATTGCTTAAGGCTCAGGGAAATATTTCGGCAGAAGATATGGCTACTATTCAACAAATCCTCGATCGACTAGAAGAAAAATATCCGGCGAACCAGTAACGTCTGGGGATTTCCTTATCCAAGTGGGGTTGTACGATGGCAATAGTCCCCGATCCTCTTTTTATTAAAGCAACCCGGCTTATCCGAAAAAAGAAATTCGGGCTGGCCATTCAGCTTTTGGAAACTGAGATCGTTCGATACCATGACTCTCCCCGGTTTTATTATCTATTGGGCACCGCCTGTTTATATGCCGGTGACTATGGGGGAGCCCTGACCTATTTTAAACGGGGACGGGAATTAAAATTGCAGGATCCTTCTATCCTTGCAGGACTCGCGGTACTCCATTTACGACGGGGAGAGACCGAGCGGGCCATTGAGCTGTATCTGGATATTCTGGAAAAGGATCCCCACCACCGTCTTGCCCAGCGGGGGCTCCAGTTTATTAAAAAGCATGGAGATCCAGAACAGCTTCTCTCCTTAGTAGAGGAGGGGCGCCTTCTTCCCCTCTATCCACCTCTTCCCAAAATTCCCAGTTCTCGAAGGAGAAGACTTACCCTTGTGGTCAGTGTGGCCATAGGGATGGCCCTTATCTATGGCATTGGCCTTGGGGTAGGAATTTTCCCTAATCCCCTGGCAAAACCCCGCCCGGGGATGGACCAGTTCGTCCTTCTTACAGAAGAAAAGACCGCCCCTCTTCTTACAGGAGAAACATATCACCTCATTCTTACCCAGGGGGAGATTCTTCGTTCCTATGAGCGGGCCCTGAGGCTATTCAGCGAATATCGGGACGAGGCTGCCAAGGTAGAGATTAATCGCATCCTCCTATCCAATGCGGGGGAACCAATAAAAAATAAGGCACGGCTTTTAAAAAATTATGCCGCCACCCCCGGGTTTGATACCCTTCGCGATCGGTTCTCATACAATGAAGTAATGAAAGATCCCTTATTATACCAGGATGTGTACGTTATCTGGAGGGGGATGGCCGCCAACGTTATTGCAGAGGCCCAACGCACCTCCTGGGATCTTCTGGTGGGCTATGATACGAAGCAGGTGCTCCAGGGAATTATCCCCGTCCGCTGTGATTTTGCCATCGATGTGGATGTAGAAAAACCCCTTGAGGTCCTGGGGCAAATTGTCGTAATGCCTGAAAAGAAAGGAATATATCTGCGGGGTGTGGCGGTCCATCAGTCGAGGGTTATAAAACCGGATACTTGATAGGGCAGACCCAGAAAACATCCTTAAAAGCGAGAGGAGACTAACTATGAAAGCCCTGATCCAACGGGTGCTGCACGCCCAGGTGTGGGTAGAAGGTACATGTGTGGCCCATTTAGAACGGGGACTCCTGGTATATCTTGGGGTTGCCCAAGGAGACACAAAGACCCAGGCCGAGGAAATAGTAGAAAAAATCGTACATCTTAGAGTTTTTGATGATGAGGAAGGGAAAATGAACCGGTCCCTTTTAGATATCGAAGGGGCAGGGATTCTGTGGGTCTCCCAATTTACCCTCCTCGCAGACTGTCGGAAGGGTAGGCGGCCCTCCTATTCCCGGGCGGCTCCCCCTGCTCAGGCAAAAGAACTCTATGAGTACACCATAGAACGTTCCCGCCAGTACGGGCTCCCCATAGCCTCTGGTATTTTTCAGGCTTCCATGCAGGTCCAGTACACGAACGATGGTCCCGTTTCTATTCTCCTGGATACGGAAGAACTGGAAGGACTCTCTCGACGAGGAAATTGGCGGGGTAAGGCCGAATCTTAAAAAAATAAGGGAGAGTTGGCTCTGGATAAAATTCTAAAAGAATCATGGGCGGCTTGGAACGTTTGAGGAAAGGATTGCAGAGCCAAGGCAACGCTCTAAAAGAGGCGAGGACGGCTCAAATAGGCTTCCGCATTAAATGGTTCAAGGAGCTTTCCTAAAGATTTATCCAGCGCAATGGTGGCGATGATATGGGCAGAAAGCTCCGTAGAGGAAACAACTTCGAGATTGGGTAAATCCTCGCCAAAACATTCAGGACAATAGACCGTATCGGTTACGACGATATGCTTAAGGAGTCCCCGCCGGGTTAGTTCCGTCAACCGTTCCAGGGCAGGGGAAGAAAAGACCGCATGCACCGCCGCCAGGTTAATCTCGGTGGGATGGAATTTTTCAAGGGCATTAATAAGACTATACACCGAACCGGCGGTATCAATCATATCATCCACAATCCAGAGCACCTTCCCTTCGATGGGTTCCGCTGAAAGAATATTGATTGATTCCACTGTATTGGCCCGGGAATAATCCCGTTGTTTGTGGGCCACTACTAAGGGAGCACCGAAGGCATTAGCAAAAGTTCGGGCCAGTTTTTCACCCCCCGCATCGACCGAACAGAAGGCCCATTGGGAGCGTACTACGTTTCTCAAAAAATCCACCGATTGGATGTACCGGTCACAGAGGTACTGCTTCAGTAATTTTAAGCCAGGCACATCATCAATAGCACAGATGGTAGGATCAACCATGCTTTTTGATTTATCTGAATGGAGCTGATAGGTGATAATATGACAGGCCCCTAAACTGGAAAGGATCTTAAAGTGAATCCAGAGGCCCACCGAATTTCGACGGGTGGTTCTATCGGAACGAGAACAGGTTACATAGGGTTCAAAGACACAGATCCGTTCTGCCTGGGCTCGTTTTAATGCATCAATAGCATGATACAGCTCTATTTTTGCTTCTTCTACGGGGATCCCCGCGGGATTCCGGGCAGCACTGGAAAAAAGATAGACATCCTTTCCTCTGAGGGAAGTTCCTACTGCAACCTCGAGTTCTCCATCTGCAAAGAGATCAACCCGCAGGCTCCCCACCTGGTTAATCAATTCTGCTTTTTCCTGAAAACTGGGGAAATGAAGCAGGTGTTGGACCACCCGGTCGGTATATTCCTGCATAGAACGGGTAGCCAAAACGATAAAGTCATTTTGCATGTCTTAATAATAGCCCCCCTCTTCAGAATCGTCGAGTCCTTTTTTACCTTGCGAGAAAGGACTTTTTCGTATAGCATAGTTCAAGCAGAAAAGAGATGTGCATACTATTAGGTATATCAAAGGATGAAGTCCTATAAGGAGCGATATGATGGCAAAGAATGGAGAATCCTTAGAACAGTCCCAGGAGACAAAACCGAGCCTGGAAGAAAAACTCAAGGCCCTGGAAATTGCCAGGCTTCAAATAGAAAAACAATTTGGAGCCGGTTCTCTTATGAAGTTAGGCACCCATGTGAATGCCGCCGGGATTGAGGTAATCCCCTCGGGGTCCATCCTTCTGGATGAAGCCCTGGGTATTGGTGGCTATCCCCGGGGAAGAATCATAGAAATTTATGGCCCCGAATCTTCAGGGAAAACGACTCTTGCCCTCCATGCCATAGCGGAGGCCCAGAAACGGGGCGGTATTGCCGCCTTTATCGATGCAGAACATGCCCTTGATCCGGTGTATGCAAAAAACCTGGGGGTAAACATCGATGAACTGTGGGTTTCCCAGCCTGACACGGGAGAGCAGGCCCTGGAAATAGCGGAAAATCTGGTGCGTTCCGGTGCGGTAGACATTATCGTTGTGGATTCGGTCGCAGCCCTTACCCCGCAGGCTGAAATAGAAGGGGAGATGGGGGATGCCCACGTGGGGCTCCAGGCTCGCCTCATGAGTCAGGCCCTGCGTAAACTGACCGCCACCATAGGAAAATCAAAAACCATTCTGATTTTTATCAATCAGATCCGTATGAAAATTGGGGTTATGTTTGGGAACCCGGAGACAACCACCGGTGGAAATGCCCTTAAGTTCTACGCCTCAGTACGATTAGAAGTACGAAAAATGGAGACCATCGAAAAGGGAGATGCCGATGCCATTGGGAATCGGGTACGGGTAAAGGTGGTGAAAAATAAGGTGGCCCCCCCATTCAGAAAAGCGGAACTTGAGATCCTGTTTGGCAAAGGGATTTCTGCGGCGGGTAGTATCCTTGATGCAGCGGTAAAATACGAACTTATCGATAAGAAGGGGTCCTGGTATGCCTATGGGGAAGAGAAAATCGGCCAGGGGCGGGATAATGCGGTAGCCTATTTAGAAGCGAATCCCGCTCTTATGACGGAGATAGAGAAAAAACTCCGGGCCCTTATGTTCCCCGGTATGCGAGAACCGGAGGCGCCGGTGGGCGCGGGTGGGGGATCTCCGCTTCCGGGAACAGGGGGAAAAGGGCCTACAATCCAAAACACCGGAGCTTCTTCTGCCGCAATACCGAAAGCCGGTACGGCTCCCCTCGGTGCTTCCTCTGGAAGCGGAACACCCCCCGCTGGCAAAGCGCCCACCGGCGCCATCCAAAAGGATGAGCCTCTGAGTGGACCTTCAGGGACTTTAGCACGGGGTTCTTCTATCGCACGGAAACCCGAGACCGTGGCGGAACAACCGACAAGCAAGAAAGGTTCTGCCCCTTCTTCGGTGTCCTCTGAGGAAGAGCTTTTCTGAGGAAAAGAAAATAATGATAGCCTAACATCAGGGCCGTGGGGGAGCGAGTAGATAAGATCCCCAGGCGTAAAATAGCATCTGGCACGGCCCTGGTGAATCTCCGGGAAAAGTCGGGGGAAGAAAAAATGGCGGAACGGGAAGGGTATGAGGTCATTCTTGGTCTTGGCTCAAACCAGGGGTTCTCCCGGGAGATTCTTTTTAAGGCAGTCCAGGAGCTAGGGGTTCTTCTAAAGGATCTGCGCATGTCCCGAATATACCTTACCAAGCCCCGGCACCTGGTGGAACAGCCGATGTATTACAATTGTGCGGTGGTAGGTTTCTATCAGGGGAGCCCCGAGGAACTGCTTACCTCGATCCAGAAAATAGAAGAGCGGTATGGGAGAGATCGTAGCAAGGAACAACGGTGGGGAGCCCGAAGACTGGATATCGATATTCTGATCATGGGGAATCTTATCATCAACGATGGTCCCCGTCTTCAAATACCGCATCCCCGGCTGTTGGAACGGAAATTTGCCCTTCTCCCTCTTCTGGAGTTGTGCCCCCTCTGTCAGGACCCCCGGACGGGGATACCCCTGTGGCAAATATATGAACAGTTACCGGACCAGGGTATTTACTATACTGATATGGAGTACTATAATCAGCCCTCATGGAAGAACCAGAAATAACTTCAAAAACTCAGGTAAAACTTCGGGATTTCGAAGGTCCCCTCGACCTCCTGTTATTTCTCATTAAAAAGAACGAAGTGAATATCTATGATATTCCCATTGCAGAAATCACCGAACAATACCTTGAATATGTCCGTTATGCCACTGAACTGGACCTCGAGTCGCTTACCGAGTTTCATGTGATGGCCGCTACGCTGTTATACATAAAAAGCCGTATGCTTTTACCAGTAGAGATGGATGGGGAAGAAGAGATTGAAGATCCCCGCCAGGAACTGGTGGATCGGCTTATCGAATATCAAAAGTATAAAAAACTGACAGAACTCATGGAAGAAAAGGAACGGGAGGCAGAGTGGGTCATTGAACGAAAAAAGTTGCAGCGAGTTCTGCCCTTTGGAGAAGAGGAACTATGGGAACGGGTCGATGTGTGGGATCTTCTTAAAACCTTTTCGTCCTTGGTGAGTAACCTTACCAGCGAGCGAATCATAGATCTGTATGAAGAAGTTTCAATCAATGAAAAGCTTACCCTTTTGAATGAGCTTCTGGAAAAACGGGGAGAATGTAATTTTACTGACCTCGTGGTCCGCCGGGGATCGGTTATGGATATTGTCTGTGCCTTCCTGGCGGTTTTAGAGGCGGTAAAATTCAGAATGGTCTCTATTTATCAAAATCGGATGTTTGGGGATATCATTATTCGACCGTATGAGAAGGTGTATTCCCATGGAGATACAGTTGGATAAAGAAGTTGCCCTTATTGAGGCGATTCTCTACCTTGAAACAGAGCCCCTCGAAATTTCCCAACTTGCCCGAATTGCGGGTCTCTCTAAAGAGGTAGTAGAACAGGCCTTAGAAAAACTGGAAGAACGGTATCGAGAGCCTATTTCCGGGGTAGAACTTTCCCGGATTGGCGGGGGTATTGTTATCTCCCCTAAGAAAGAGTACTGGGACATTCTTAAAGAACGGTATGGAAAGAAAAACGATGCCAAACTTTCCCGGGCGGCCCTGGAAACCCTTTCCATCATTGCCTATTCCCAGCCTATTACCCGGAGTGAAATAGAGGCAATCCGGGGGGTCTCGGCGGATACGATGATTCGCCTGCTTTTAGAGCGGGGACTTATAAAAGAGGTGGGCAAGAAGGACGTCCCTGGCAAACCAATTCAGTATGGAACCACAAAGGAATTTTTAAAGATGTTCCGACTCGAAAGTATTGCGGATTTGCCAAAGCTAGATGAAAGTGAGCGAGAACGGTTTGAACTACAAGGAACATAACGCGCCTGGCACCTGGGACATTCCCGAAGGAGGCCTTCGACTCCAGGTATATTTAGCCCGGTGTGGGGTGGCTTCCCGCCGCGGAGCAGAACAGCTTATTCAGGAAGGACGGGTGACGCTAAACCATACTCTGGTCACTACCATGGGCGTAAAGGTGGTGCCAGGGGATATCGTGATGGTTGATGGAAAAGAGGTATACCCGGAAGAACGGCGTCACTACCTGGTTCTCCACAAACCAGCAGGGTATCTGTGCAGTGCTCGGGATCCCTATCATCGCCCCCTGGTGGGAGACCTGATTCCTTCTTCTATCACCGAACGGCTTTTTACTATCGGTCGGCTTGATTTTCGTTCTTCGGGGTTGCTTATTCTTACCAATGACGGACCCTTTGCGGCAAAGGTAGGGCATCCCTCTGCGGAAATCGAAAAGGAATACTATGTGGAATCCACGGTTCCTATCCCCGAGGTTCTTTTAGAACAATTTCCGCAGGGGATTGATATCGAAGGGGTCACCTACACATGCCGGGCCATAGAAAAACTGGGAAAAAAGGCTCTGCGAATTGTTCTTATTGAAGGGAAAAACCGGGAAATCCGACGGGTGTTTTCGTTTTTCCACCTGCATCCCCGGGTGTTGCGCCGCATTCGCATTGGGCCCGTGTTGTTGGGGGATTTGACGGAAGGGAAGACTCGTCCGCTTACTCCAGAGGAAATAGAGGCGCTCCGGGATGTGGCAGGGAAAAGGGGGAAAGCTCCCCATTAAATCACAATAAAAAATGAACCGGGGAAGCTTATAAACGCTGAATCTATTGTTTGAGGAACCGGAAAGATTATCGCAAAGGGGGAGAAAATGGTTATTGCCATAGACGGCCCTGCAGGTTCGGGGAAAAGCACTATTGCCCGCTTACTTGCCGAGCGGCTGGGGTTTGTGTATATCAACTCGGGCAATCTCTATCGCGCCCTTACCCTGGGCTGCCTTACACACCATATTGTGCCTACCGATGAGAGCCAGGTCCTTGCCTATGCGGAAAAGGCCCCCATCGACTATGTCAATGGGCGGGTTCACCTCGAAGGGAGGGATGTGGAAGCGGAACTCCACACCGATGAGATCGATCGATGGGTAGCCCCCCTGTCGGCTATTGTACCGGTGCGGCATCACATCAATGCCCTTATCCGCCGGATTGCAGAGGGAAAACAGGTGGTGGTCGAAGGGCGAGACATGACCACCGTGGTGTTTCCCGATGCGGAATATCGGTTTTATCTCGACGCCTCTCCTGAAGCGAGGGCCCGTCGCCGCTATGAGCAGGGGGTGTCCCAGCTTTCCCTTGAAGAGATTGAGCGACGTATCCGGGAACGGGACGAAATTGACAAAAACAAGGCTGAGGGGAGCCTTAAAATCGGAGAAGGGGTCATCTACTTGGATACATCGGACTTGACCATCGAGCAAGTTTATGCCAGATTGATAGAGAAAATTCAGCTATAAGGATTAACTATGGGTCAGATGGAAGTGGAAATGGGTGGGTCTTTACACTCCGCGGACAACATCCAGACACAATTACAAGAGGAGTATCTCAAATCCCTCGAACAGCTCGAAGAAGGCCAGCTTGTCGAAGGAAGGGTCATTGAGGTGACACAGGATCAGGTCTTCGTCGATGTTGGGTATAAGTCAGAGGGAAAGATTCCCATTGCGGAGTTTACTGAAATTCCCAAAATAGGCGACACCGTCATGGTGG
The DNA here is from genome assembly GCF_004343725.1 of Treponema sp. J25. NCBI lineage: Bacteria > Pseudomonadati > Spirochaetota > Spirochaetia > Treponematales > Treponemataceae > Treponema > Treponema sp. J25. Next base: position 8,215 of record NZ_PTQW01000017.1, on the reverse strand, counting down.
TGCTTATTACCAAGGAAAACAAGCACGGTGAAGTGATTGTTTCTAAACAAAAAGCCGATGCCAAGCTGTTCTGGAAGAACCTGCGTCAGGCCTTCCAGGATCACACCCCGGTAGAAGGGGTTATCGAAACGGTCGTAAAAGGTGGGTACGAAGTTAATCTGGGAGCAGGGGTAAAGGCCTTCTTGCCTATCAGCCAGGCCGATATCAGCCGGATTGATAAGCCAGAAAAGCTTTTAAATGTAAAATCCTTCTTTTATGTAGAACGCTTGTATTCCGATGGCAAAGTAAACGTGGTGGTAAACCGTCGAAAATTCCTTGAAGAAGATATTGAGAAACGACGGGAAGCCTTCTTTGCCAACACCCAGGTGGGTGATGATGTGGTGGGAACGGTAAAGAGTTTTACCTCCTTTGGGGCCTTTATCGATCTTGGCGGATTCGATGGGCTTTTACACATTAATGACATGAGCTGGGGCCATGTGACCCGGCCAAAGGATTATGTAAAGAAGGGGCAACAGGTAAAACTGAAGGTGATCCGGCTCGATCCGGTAGAAAAGCGTATCAACCTTTCTTTAAAGCATTTTACCGACGATCCGTGGATTCATTTTGAAGAAAAATATCATGTAAATGATATCGTAAAAGGTCGGGTTACCAAGCTTACCGATTTTGGTGCCTTTATTGAACTGGAAGAGGGAATCGAAGGCCTTGCCCATATTTCTGAATTCTCCTGGGTCAGAAAGATCCAGCGGCCCGACGAGATGCTCAAAATTGGGGACGAAGTGGACTGCATGATCCTGGGCTATGATCTTCAGGCAGGGAGGGTGTCCCTTGGGCTTAAGCAGGTTACGGCCAATCCCTGGGATACGATTACGGAGCGCTATCCGGTCGGTACCCGGTTACGGAGAAAGGTGGTAAAGCTCACCAATGCGGGAGCCTTTGTCCAGCTAGAAGAAGGAATCGACGGGTTCCTCCATGTGGACGATCTTTCCTGGACAAAGAAAATTAAACATCCCGGGTCAGAACTGCAGGTAGGCCAGGAAATTGAAGTAATGGTTATCGCCTGTGACCCGGAAAACCGGCATATTCGTCTGGGGGTGAAGCAGCTTACTGAGGATCCCTGGACGAGTTTTGCTGCCGCCTATAAAGTCGGTTCTCCTATCGAAGGGGAAGTTTCTTCGGTAACCGACTTTGGTATTTTTGTTCGAGTTTCGGGGGGAATCGAGGGGCTGATTCACAAAACTAACCTCACCGAAAATAAGGACGAAAATCCCGATGAGGTTCTGAAAAAATACAAGGTGGGCGATCCGATAAAAGCGGTCGTCATTGAAATTCAGCCGGAAAAACAGAAGGTAGCCTTTTCGATCCGGGATTATCACCGAAAGATGCAGCGGGAAGAGATTTCCCAGTATATGGCGGCGGAAGAATCCGAGAGCGCTACCTTTACGCTGGGAGATTTCTTAAAGTCCCGGGATAGGGATGCCCGGCAGGATTAGGAGCCATGCTTTCTCAGATCGACGTCCAGAAGTTCAACACCCTGATAGAGATTAACACTCTCATTAATTCGAACTATACGGACGTACGGTCTCTGTTGACCCAGATTCTTGAGTCGGCTACTCGCCTCTGTGAAGGGGAGGCCTCGAGCCTCCTCTTGCTCAACAAGGCAGAACAAAAACTGTATTTTGAAATTGCCCTTGGATCCAAGGGAGCGGCGGTAAAAAAGTACTCCCTTAACTTTGGAGAGGGCATCGCAGGGTGGGTAGCTCAACACAACAAGTCTATTATTGTAAACGATGTAGAAAACGATAGCCGGCATCTGGCGGAAATTTCACGGTCCATTGGATATCCTGCAAAGACCATGCTGGCGGTTCCCATGCGCATCAAAGATGAATGCGTGGGGGTTATCGAGCTTATAAATAAAAAGAATGGGCGCTACTTTTCAGAAGATGACCTCGAGTGGCTTGAAATTTTTGCTAATCAGGCAGCCATAGCGATTCAAAATGCCCGGAGTTACGAAAAGGCCCGAGAAGAAATCCACTTCCTGCAAGATCAGATTCAAACGGATAGGGGATACCATACACTTATTGCGGCAAGCCCGGTTATCTTAGAAAAGCTTGAAATTATCGAACGGGTAGCTAAAACCGATTCCTCCGTATTAATCCTGGGTGAGAGTGGGGTAGGGAAGGAGCTTTTTGCGGAACAGATTCACCTTCGGAGCAATCGGCGGGATGGCCCTTTTGTGCGGGTAAATTGCGCAGCCCTCCCCGAAGGACTCTTGGAAAGTGAACTCTTTGGTCACGTAAAAGGGGCATTCACCGACGCAATTCAGAATCGTCGGGGCCGCTTTGAAATGGCCAACGGAGGAACCATCTTTTTAGATGAAATAGGTGATCTCCCGCTGAAGTTGCAGGCTAAATTGTTACGGGTTATCCAGCAAAAGACCTTTGAAAAGGTTGGGTCCGACACCAGTATTACCGTAGATGTCCGTATTCTGGCGGCCACAAACCGGGATATCGAAGCTCTGGTGGAAAAAGGGGAGTTCCGGCGGGATCTCTACTACCGGCTTAACGTGCTTCCTATTTATATTCCTCCATTACGACAGCGCCCCGAGGATATTCCCGAATTAGCCCAGTTCTTTTTAAAGAAGTTCAGTCGGGAAACGAAGAAAAAAATAGATGGTTTCTCGGATGAGGCAATGCGGGTAATGCTTACCTATAATTGGCCTGGAAATGTTCGGGAACTGGAAAACTGTATTGAGCGGGCCTGCGTTATCAGTAATGGGCCATGGATTCAGCCAGAGGATCTGTTATTACGATCAACCGCAAACGCGAGCGATGCAACGGTGCCGCAGGATACAAAAAATCTTAAAAATGCCTTGAATAGCTTTAAACGGCACTTTATAAAAAAAGTTCTTGAAGAATGTAACTGGAACCAGACCGAAGCAGCAAAGGTGTTGGATATCCAGCGTACATATCTTTCTCGACTTATTAAAGAGCTAGAAATCGTAAATCCTAAGGAGTAGAGCTACAGTATGGAAAGCGCAAAAAAAAGCGAAGTGGCGGTGAATTTTTCTGACCGGCTGGTCAATTTTATTCAACGGAATCGAAAAATATTGGCGGGTGTTCTCATTGTTCTCTTTGTTGTTCTTGTCGGGGTAGGAATTGGATATACGGTTTTGGAAAATGCTAGAAAAGCAAATATAGTAAAGGTAGCGGAACTTGAAAAATCCTATGAAGAAATACGTATTCTCGAGGATTCTTCTGATAAAGAAGAGAAAATCCAAACATTAATAAAAGAACTTGAGAAATTTGCAGAGCAACATACCTGGTTAAGCAAGTATAGTGGAACTCGGGCATATATGACCCTTGCTACTATTCATGTGGACAGAAAAGAATGGCCTGAAGCAGAGCAGGCCTGGCTTAAGGTTGCATCAATTTCCCCTTCAAGTTACCTCGCACCGGTGGCTCTTTATAATGCGGCTACCGCTGCAGAGGAGCGGGGAGATTCCCTTAAGGCACTGGAGTTGTATACTCGCTGTGCGAAAGAGTATGAGAAGACCTTCCCTTTAATGCCCCGGGTATATTTTGCCATAGGTCGTATCCAGGAGAGCCAAAAAAACAATACCGAAGCTCTTGCAGCGTATGAAAAGCTCGTGGAAAAATGGCCAAACGACAATTGGACAAAACTCGCTCGTAGCCGTATACTAATGTTATCTACACTGAAATAGAGGGGTCCTATGAAAAAACGGGCAAAGCTATTACAGACAAAGTATTTTGGTCTCATAATAGGTTTGCTCGTTGTGATGATTATCCTTTTACTTGATTTTTCTACATCTATTTTTAAAGACCTCAACACGAAGGCGACGGACTTTCAATTTTATTTAAAAGGGATGGTAACCCCTAAAACTATTCAGGAAGGGGTGGTGGCGACCGAGGAAAATCCCCGGATTTCCCGGGATATCATTATCGTAGGAATCGACAATCGTTCCCTTGCTACGTTTGGAAAATGGCCTTTCCCTCGATCCTATCATGCGAACCTCATCGATAATTTTTCTCGTATCATAGATAAACGAGAACGGGAGGCGGCCCTTTTTCTTGATATATTTTTTATCGAAAGTGATACTCGGCCAGCGGAAGATGGGCGGCTTCTTCAAAGTATAGAACGGTCGGGCAGGGTTTTTCTTGAAACGCTATTAGATGTGGCGATAAGTGATTATGATTCCCACGAAACAATGCTTCGCCGACAGAAAGAACTGCTTCGGCATCATCCAGGCCTTGTGAAAATCCAGGGAAAATGGAAAGAGATGTTCGACTTTAAAAGTGTTCAGGCTCCCCTTATTCCCTTTGGCAGGGCAAGCGCAGGCTATGGGCATGCCAATTATATTCAGGATAGCGATGAAATATATCGACGCCAGCCCCTGGTTGCTAAACTTACCGAAGAACTGGAACAGATACCCCTTTCTGAGCTGATCGTTGGGTATACGGTAGATGAGACAGTCTATGAACGACTTGTATGGATAGACCGGGATAATCGGAGTCATAATATACGTATACCCCTGACTGCTGAGGGTCTTAAACAGTTACAGAAAGACCTCGAACGATATGCCCCTCCGGTGATAGAAGATGCGGATGAAGACGGAATTCCAGAGAATCAATATTACATTGTGCGAAAGGTAAAGGATTATTTCATTCCCGCTATTACTCTAACTCTTGCCTGTTCTTATTTTGGAATTAATTTAAATGATGTGGAAGTAGTAATCGGAAAACATATTCGACTTCCCAACCCAACTGTCTATGATCCTGTTTCGGATACGAGAATTCCATATAGCATTCCTATAGGGAAAGCGGTGTTTGATAAAGAAGGGAACCTCATCAAGCCTGCTCCCCGCAAAGTCTTAGATGAAATCGTAATTCCCATTAATGACCAGGGACAAATGGTGGTCAACTATATGGGCTACCGTTCTTCTCCTTCCCTCGATGGGTATCGAACGTTCCCTATTCGTTCATATGCGAGTTATGCCGAACGGGTAACCGGTCCGGACCCCGAAACATGGCCCCGAAGCAGAGCCATGGCAAACAAAATAGTAATGGTCGGGCCCTTCGCAGATGGGATTGCGGAGGATGAAAAACCTACCCCCTATGGGTTAATGTACGGCGTTGAGATCCACGCAAATGCTTTAAACACAATCCTCATGAATAACTTCCTTTACTCTGTTCCTCGCTGGCTGGATGTTTTGTTGCTCTTACTACTGGTAGGGGCTATTTCCTTTCTTGTTTCTCGATATTCCACGCTCTGGGGGCTAGTAACCCTTTTAGGAGTTCTTCTCTTTTATTTTCTGGGGATTTCGGTTGCCTTCGAAGCCTACAATATGGTGTTTGATTTCCCAAAACCCGCCGTGGGAATGATCTTTTCGTTTATTGCGATTGTGTCATATCGGGCTATGACAGAAGAAAAAGAGAAAAAGATGATCCGCACCACCTTTGGAAAATATGTAAGCCCCAAAGTGGTAGACCAAATTCTTGAGAATCCTCCAGAATTGGGAGGCGTTGACAAAGAACTAACGGTCCTTTTTTCGGATATCCGAGGGTTTACCACCCTTTCTGAAAACATGACCCCCCAGGAACTGGTAAATCATCTGAATGTATACCTTACGGCCATGACCGATATTATTCTGGAATACGAAGGAACCCTGGATAAATATGTGGGCGATGAAATCATGTGTTTTTGGGGGGCTCCCATTTCTCAGGAAGACCACGCTATTCGGGCATGTAAGTGTGCCCTGAGGCAAATGGAAAAACTTAGAGAACTGAATGAGTCCTGGCCGGAAAGTAAACGTATTGACATTGGTATCGGAATTAATTCAGGAATTATGACGGTGGGGAACATGGGTTCGCCCGGAAGGATGAATTACACCCTTATGGGAGATAACGTAAACCTGGGGGCCCGTCTAGAGGGAACTAACAAGCAATATGGGACCCATATTATTATCAGCGAGTTTACCTATGGCCTTGTAAAGGATCACTTTATAGTTCGAGAGCTAGACACTATCCGGGTAAAAGGAAAGAACAAGCCCGTCGTTATTTACGAATTGGTGGATAGTGTTGATCCCCTATAGGGATATAGATTTCCCCCTAGAAAATAAAAGGGAAGGGGAGGGGTCCCTTGTAGTGGCGAAAGAGATAATTCTTTAGCGAAAGCAAGAAGTGGGTAGAAACTGAAAAACTGGTGGCGATTGTTAAGTGTGGATAAACTTATTTTGTGGTGTAAGAAAAAAAATAACATACAACAGACTTTTGTAAGAAAGGTGAACTATCTCTGTATCATTCTGGGGGTTGTTTTTTTTTCCTGCGGTATAGAAGAGTATATTTATCTTTTTCCGGTTTCAAATGTTTCGGTAAACGGAGTAAGTTCTATTACCATTACTACCCCAGACCAGAGTAGCGTGGCTTCGTATTTTGATAGGTACCTTATTTTTTATCGGATCTATTTGAGTGACAACAACCTTTCATCCGTCTCTTCTTCTGATCTTTCCTCTATCAATACAGCTATGGCAAGTCACTACTCTTATTTTAGCACCTATACATCGACTGCCAATTATTCAGTGGTTTCCTATAATATGAGCGATATTTTTAATCAAAAAGGATTCTATGAACTTTCAGTAACGGATAGCTCTGTTAATCTTACCAGTGATAGCTCTGTGACGTTTACTCTTACATTGAATTCAGGATTGCGGTACAAAAGCAGAAGCTTCTCTAAATCTGACATTAACAAAAATGGAAACGATGATGAAGACGTAGAAGGTACTGGCCAGTATGCCTATGTAATGTTCTACATTATCGCTTTTGGGACAGATACCGGGGGGAGTGCCATTTATAGCAATCCCACGTGGCTAGGGGTTCTAAAAATAGAATAAAAAGCCAAGGGAAGACACTCAAGAGAACATTAAATTGCACCGTCTTCTGCTATTTGTTTTCATATATTATACTATACATAATGTATATTCTGTCTACTTAAATACGTATGATAAAAAAATATCTGATATTGATAGAGAACGGACGCTAGCAGCGGATTAAGTTAAGATATATTTTATTTTTAGCTTTCCTGCCATTTTTTATACAATTCACTGTATACCGTAAAATATGAGGCTCCTGAAAAACCGGAAGGCAGGTTTTTCTCCTGAGGATTATAGGCTAACGTTCTAATTCGTTCTATGGCAAGAAGTTTTTCCGGATGTTTTTCAGCAAGCTCTTTTATTTTTTTATCCTCTTTTGATGGCAAGAATATCTCTGCAGACGATCCTTTTATGCGATAACAGGATCCCCATAATAAAGCAGGGCTTGAGTATTTTTTTACCCCTTCGGGGATCACAAAGAGTTCTGCCCTGGTTATGCGAATTCCCTCGGGCAGACAGGTGTTCAAAATGGCAAGAAAATTCTCTGGAGAGACTATCTCCTCCATTTCAATCGTAGCAATTTCTTCCTGAGAAGCAATACCAAGACTCAGGGGCGCCGCAAAATCCATTGCCGGGAGCGGGTTAAAGCCTTCGGTAAAGTGAACAGGAAGACCAGAACGAACTAAGGCTTTAGAAAAAACTTCCATCAGACCAAGATGAGGAATAAAGATAGCCCTGCTCTGTTTAGTGAAAGAGAAAACGATACGATAAGCATCTCTTTTCTTGTTTTTTTTGTTGGGAAAAGAGGGGCCATGGTTTTCAGGGAATCCTTGAGGCGTCTCATCTTTTTTTTCTTCGCAAAGCAAACTTTTTTTATCAATATGTATACTATTGTATACAATTTTGGCATTCTGATTGCACACCCCGCAGGGGTTTGTACATTTTTCTGAACATACTGAAGTTAATTCTGAATTTCTAGAGCGAAGTAACTCTTTTTTTAAAAACCCTTTTCCGGTGGTACTCACAATGGAGTCCCAGGGCAGTTCTTCTTCGAGGCTTCTTTTTCTTAACGCACTTTGTACGGTTTCGGGGAAATTACCAAGAATTTGCTGCCAGAGCTCCCTTTTAAAATATTCATCCCAACTATCGAGACGACAGCCATTCAGGAAGGCCTTATAGATTATTTCCCCTACTCTACTATCACCCCGAGAAAGAATTCCTTCAATTTCAGAAATGAAAGGATCATGGGTGCTTACCTTAACCCCAAGAGGCCGGAGATTATGCCTAATATACTGTAATTTTTGTTCCAGGCACCTCTAAAAACTCGAA